>DATNCR010000265.1:0-4068 GCA_035607135.1 Nitrospiraceae bacterium | reverse complement strand
AACAATATCGAAGACGTCATGGGGCACGCGAAATACGTCGCGTTCTACCTGCTATGCGGAATTCTAGCCGCCTTGGGCCACGCCTTTACCGATCCCTCCTCGACAATTCCCATGGTCGGAGCAAGCGGCGCTATTTCCGGTGTCTTAGGCGCTTATGTCCTGCTGTTCCCGCGAGCCCGCGTACTCGTTCTGATGCCTGGGTTTGGGGCGACAAGGGTAGCAGCGGGTTTTGTCCTAGGTATGTGGTTCGTCATGCAGCTATTGAGTGGGGGAATGAGCGTCGGCCGTGAGGGGGGCGGCGTCGCATTTTTTGCCCATATCGCCGGATTTGTCGCTGGGATGGCACTGATCGGTCTGTTCAAACGCCCGGATGTGCCCTTCTTTGCCCCAAGCCAAAGAGACAGGCGGGACGGTTAGCGCTCACTGGAGCGACCCCACGTCGTTCATCATACATCCAGCAATTCACGCACTTTTTCCACCAGGCCGGCTTGTCGATAGGGACGCCTCAAGAGATATCGAGGATTGAGACGATGAGACACCATCGTCTCGTCGTCATACCCAGAGACAAAGAGCGGTTTCATCATCGGGTGATGCTTCAACAACCGTTTGGCTAAGTCACGCCCGCTAATCTCCGGCATCATGAGATCGCTCACGGCAACATGGACGGCTCCAGAATGTCTCTGTGTGAGTAGCAACGCTTCAACAGACGAACTCGCCTCCAAAACCTGATAGCGATGCCGTAATAACGTGGAAAGTGCGAGCTTACGGTCGATCTCATTTGGTTCCACCAACAGAACCGTTTCCTGACCTTTGGCTGCAATGTGGGCCTGGATTGATGGGGCAGGCGGCCGACCCTGCCGTACAAGAGGAAGCGCAATCCGCACCACCGTGCCTTCGCCAGGCTGGCTGACAACATCGACGTGGCCTGCACTGCGTTTCACAATGCCATAGACCGCAGTGAGTCCGAGCCCCACATTCATTTCCTTTGTGGAAAAAAATGGTTCAAACATGTGTGACTGGGTTTCTAGGCTCATCCCGCTTCCGGTATCGGTGACTTGAATCAACACCTTGGGGAGATATCCTCCCCATCCACTCGCCGACCCACTCTCCTGTCCACGGAACGCTTGCTTCGCTTCAATCAAGAGCCGACCGCCATTTGGCATGGCATCTCGCGCGTTCACCGCGAGATGAAGTAAGACCTGTTCAAGTCCTTCACGATCGACCTCGACATCCATCGGCGCATCTTCAATGACCATGTTGAAATCGATGGAGGTGGGCAGCAGGCCTCTCATCACTCCACGAATTTCCTCCAGCACGGCCTTAATTGAGAGTACCTGCCTGACATGGCCGTCGTGAAGACCCAACCCAGCCAATTGAGCGGTCACAGCTGCGGCCTGCCCACCGCTCCGAAATATGTCATCGACCGGTCCATAGAGTGGGTCGTCCGGCTTGAGACCAGATAGGACCACGCCCGTCTGCCTCCCGATCACCGAAACGAGATGGCCAAGCTCATTGGCAATGCCCCCGGCGATCCGACCGATCGCCTCCATCTTCTGCGCCTCATGCAACTGTTGCTCAAGACCTTCTCGTTCCTTCTTCTCCTGCCGAACATGCTCATTCGCTCGTGACAGATCGCCCTTCAGACCCTTGATACGAACCTCCAACTGATCGCGCGATATCTGTAAAGCCCGTTCAGTTTCTTTCAGAGTCTCAATACTCCCCAGCAATTGTGTTTTTTGCTGCCGTTCGGCCCCGATCGTTTGCAGCGCGAGCCCGTAGAACGTCGCCATCACCAGTAACACCGGCACTCCCAGCAGATGCCCGGGCGACAATGCTCCAGTTTGAATCACTCCTTGATAGAGGATGACGCCATAGCCGACACAGAGCAACAGAGATAACCCAATAATATGGGAGAGCCGGCGTACTGATGCGGCAATGAGCATGAGGATGAAGTACGACAGATAGAGTTCCGACCGAGCATTACCCGAAAGATAGATTGTCGCGGTCACAAGAACCGTATCGATCCCAATCACGGTCCCACTGAACCACGAGGCCTGTAAGATCGAGGGTGGCACATACCACAGGCAGAGGACCATCGCGACCAATCCCACAACGATGCCCCCGATCGTTGGACGGCTTGCGATCAACTCCGCTCCAGACAACAACTGATAGGCCAACATAATGCCGACCAGCGACTGAAGCACAACATATCGTGGGCGAGAAATCGTACTCTCGTGGCACGAATCTTCCGAAGAGGGCTCGACATGATTTTCAGAAGTTATGGCCAGACTGCTCATGTGTTACGATCTCCTGTTCAGACAACCAAAGGCTAATGAACCAACGTTTTGAAGATCCTGAAGAGGGCTTCTGCATGAGGTGTTCTCATTTTCTAAAACGTGCCGGCTATCGAAGGCCTGCTGTACCGAGTGATTTTTCATGCAGCCCGGTAGGAGTTGAGCAAGTCCTGTACCGATGACACGACAGGGCGGAACCATGTTTTTCCAATAGACTATGCCTTGAAAAGCCAAATCGATTGATCCATCTTCCTACAGCACGTCACAAAATAGAACGGCACGTGATGGCCAAAAAATGTCTTATTGACCGGATGTATCTAGGTAGTGCGGCAGAAGAGACGGAATCCTGTTCACAGCATCCTGTTCCTTAATACTCAATAATACTCAATAGGAACGAGATAGATGAAGGAAGGAGGCTATGCAGACAGGGTAGAGCCGTTCGCCAGACCGTCACGAAATTGCTTGGCATGATCGAGGGCTAAACTGAGCGTTTCTCCAAGGAACGTGACATGTCCCATCTTGCGACGGGGGCGAATTGTACGTTTACCGTAGAGATGGAGTACTGCACCAGGAATATCTAGCAGAGCTCGACAACTCGGCTCCTTCATAAGAGTCGCGGCATCGTTCCCTATCAAATTCACCATGACGGCTGGGCTCAGCAGACGCACTTCACCAAGCGGCATTCCGCACGTGACACGAACCTGTTGCTCAAACTGGGACACGCTACAGGCGTCAAGCGTGTAATGGCCTGAGTTATGAGGCCTCGGGGCAATCTCATTGATGAGCAGTTCCCCGCTTGGCAACTGAAACAATTCGAGACAAAATACCCCGACCCCTTCCAACCGATCCACGACCTCACACGCAAGAGCGGCTGCTCGCTGGGCGACAGCCGAAGATCCTGGAGCCGGCACCTTGGTCATTCGAAGGATTCCCTCTTCATGTTCATTTTCAACCAAGGGGTATGTGCGACTCTGTCCATCAGCCCCACGGACCACTAGGATTGAGAGTTCACGTTCAAACGGCACCAAGGACTCCACGATCCATCGCATGCCAGGACGAACGGATTCCGCTATCGCCCGTTCCGCCACCAGCAGATCGGCCTCTCGGACGATTCTCCACTGTCCCTTGCCATCATAACCGGCCGTTGCTGTCTTACAGAGGGCGGGAAACCCAACCTGTTGGACGGTGGTCGCCAACTGATCGGGAACGGTCAGGCCGGCGAAAGGGGGAACGGGAAATCCATTGGAGGTTAAGAACTCCTTTTGTTCGAGGCGATCCTGAATCAGGTTCAGGACAGCACTTGACGGACGAACCGGCTTCCGCTGCTCCAATGAGCGACAGAGCGCCGCCGGAATATTTTCCCATTCATAGGTCACGACGCTGACTAAGTCGGCAAAACGCTCAAGAATGTGCTGGTCGTTGAATGACGCAGAAAAACTGTGGGTGGCAACACGATGAGCCGGCGCCTCTGGATCTGGATCCCAGACGGCGACGTGATACCCGAGCCGGTGCGCTGCCACGGTGAACATGGCGCCCAATTGGCCGCCGCCCAGGACGCCCAGGACACATTCTGGCTCCATAACCACGGCCTTCACGACCGGCGACTCGGGCGCTTGTGACCTTTCGTTCCCATCACCAGACCCTTCGCCTCAGGAGACTGGAGCACACCGTCCGTCTGTGCCTTGCGGAATGACTTCACACGGGCGGCAATCGCTGGATACCGGCCCGCCAGGATTTGCGCTGCAAGCAAACCGGCGTTCTCCGCCCCTCCGAT
>DATNCR010000253.1:0-5381 GCA_035607135.1 Nitrospiraceae bacterium | reverse complement strand
TACAATGATCACAAAATTAAAGTCTGCTCCCAAAGCCTTGCTGCTGACCGCTGGGTACCTTTGGCCCTGATTTGGAAATCGGGGGAAAGCAGCGAACAGCTTCATACGGTATGGGGCGACCCAGCCGAATTTTGCAAGAACGGGAAAGAGGCCGATAGCCTGGCCCTCAGGAAGGCCAAGCGCTGGACCGACCAGCATCGTTGATGGAGAAGATGACTCACTTTCAAGTGTGATTTGGCTGATCACACATACGAGGCAGAATCACCCCACGAGTCTATCTTGGGTTCTCGTAGGGTATTTCTGGTGCGAAATTCCTATACCACCAGCATATAATGGTGAGGTCCGGCTTCGAGTTCAGGGCTCAACACCAGGTGTTTTCCCAGTTCCGCTGGCTTTCTGAGAGGCGTACAGTGATTCGTAGGGTGCTCACCCCTAACCCAGGAGGCTCTCATGGTCGCGATTCCAAAAGTTGTCGGATTTCTGTCGTGTGGTGTCTTGCTGTGTCTTGGGCTGTCCAATGCGGCGTCGGGTGTGGACGAGATGAAGGACATGACCGTGAAGAAGCCGGCGGGCCACATCATCCAGGGCGACGTGGTGCGTGTGGAATATGGTAACTATGTCGTCAAACAGAGAGACGGCAAGGAAGTGCGATTGGAGACAGACAACACGACCCAGATGATGGGACAAATTAGAAAGGGTGATCGAATTGTGGCAACAGTGAACGATCAAAATCACGCGATGTCGATGCGCTCAGTCCCCTGAGCGGATCTGACACGGATCTGAAACTGGGGTATAGATCCTGACGTGAGTGATCGTAGATGTCGCTATTCCCGATGCCCCGATTGAAGGACGTCATCGAGACCTGGGATCGCGGGATAGTGGCTAGACGTGGCCAGAATTGACGGGTTTGCACACGCAGTTTTCAAGAAAGAACGTCGCGTGGAGTGCCCGCTCACTGGGAATCATCGTCACCACCGCGCACTCTGAGATCCGCAATCACTCTGTCAAGTCGTTGCTGTTCAGTCTTTCTGATCCGAACAAAAGCCAGACCGATGAGTCGCCCGCTCACCCACTGCATACGAGCCCCCGTCAATCATGAGCGGCGACTCCAAGCCTGGCACAGCGACGCGTAATTCCAACAATTGGCATCGAGCGATGGTGAGCGAACTTTCCAGCTGACACCCGCCGGCTGAGAGATCGAGCATGATGCCCGTCCCTTCGGTCTTCGTGGGACCTGAAACCATGGTGTGAAATTGCCCATGGAAGAGTGGCGTGGCCCGCCGATTCTCCATCTTCATGTTTGCAACGGAGTGGCCATCGACTTTCCCTTCAATAATACGTTGGCCAAAGTCGATCCCCTGAAGCTCAGCCTCCTGCTCTGTGGCATATAAGACCTCGGACGAGAACGTACGAGGCTTCACTCCGCCGTGCGGCCTAATGGAGATAACAATGCAGAGCTGCAGCAGCCGCTCAACGTAGTCTCACGATGAAATCAATAGACGAGTTGCTTCGTCGCGGCCTCTGGACTACGGTGAGAGCCCACCGTGACAAGGGGGAGCCCTCTATGGCAGTGTATAGGTCATCTTCGGCCAATGCGCACTTCCATAGATCAGTCCTTCTTGCAGGTCCTCGATAATGATACCGCCGATGTAAGGAGTCGTCCCCGTAATACCCTTGAATCCGCCCTTACCCCAGATGAACGAAAACTCCCCTTTGCATTCGTCTTTCTTTCCCACGCATCGCATTTCACCATACGCGAGATCCTTGCCTTCATGCGCCCTGATGATGCAGAGAGCGGTATGCCGTTCTTCTCCGATTTCACTGATACGGAAAATCGTCTGACAATCTAATTTGCTGGCATGAATCTGTGCAGGTGCTGAGCCTTCGGGAAGATGCTTCACGAGCACGGTTCCGGTCATAGTGCCACTAAAGATTCTGTCCCCATCTCCGAGATCATCGACCACACCGTTCCCTTTCCAACTTACGGTCGCATGGCCCGCCTCGATTCTCTTTGCCTCGGCCCAGCCGAAGGGTCCCATGCTCATGACGAATAGGGCGATTGTCAGGATGATGGACTGTTTGATTCGCATGACCACTCCCTCCATATTACGGCGCCGTCAGTCCCGGGTGTGAGAGGGAAACCGGGCGTCGGTGAGTGAATGTATCCGGGTCGAAGATTTTGCGACCGGTACGAGCATCACGACGGTAGATTACCCCGTTACCCGCGAGAAAGCACCCAGGCTTCGGATCGGCGAGGTAAACAGGTGAAGTCGGCATTGTCGGATAAAGATATGCCATGACCAGAGATTATGTTACGCCATATGAAGAATGGGGAAACCCGTACGATGCCCAGGACCCCGGATATCTTAGCGAGTACATACCGGGGTATGGCAAGAGCGCGTTGGATATGCCGTTCAATATCATCTGAAATCTTACATTCAGTGTGGGAGCGGTAACTTCCCAAAGGGACCGGCAGCTCAGTCGGATAGAGCGTCAGCCTATTGAATCGCAGGCACCCTCCTTCGTGTTCACGGCGCTACGATTGAGCTAAAAGAGAACACGGAGTGAGCCTTGTCCTAGGTTATCAGGGGATGTCACATGTGCCTTGGTCATGGCAGAAAATTAGTCACGGGTGGACCACAAACGGGCACATGACTCTACAGAAACGAGGAGGGGAACAATGTTTACGACAGGAAACCAAGTGGTGGTCTGGCTTTCTGACGCGGGAGCCCGTCAGTTCCTGGGACTTGAACGGTCAGACGAACAGAGGAGTCGCTGGGCATACATCGGTAAAGTCACAGACAATCCTACGGCGCTTGGTCTCTGGCTGACCATTGAGCGGATCGAGGAACGCGAGATCGGGACCGAGGCGAAGGTCAAAAAAACCTGGAGTGTGACTCCGCAGAATTGCTTGATTCGAATTGATTTCATCATCGCCGCACAGCACTTCAAGGCCTATCCCAAGGAAACGGTAGAATTCAAGGAGACCATCTTGGTGTAGACGTGTAGGCTGCGGGCTATATTAATTATAAAGAGAAACTTAACACTGAGTGGCGAGCGTGACCTGTTGCGGTTCTGGGTTTCCGTCAGGATTGTGTGCGGCTTCACAGCCTTCGAAGGATTGTTTAATAAGTGTGACTCCGACTGTCATCGCAGAAACGAGTAGTAGGATGTACATGGCAAATCTGAAAGGTCTTAAATGGAAGGAGTGGAGCGCGCTGGCCACATAAAGGTACAAGGCGAAGCCCACGACCGTCAGCACAAACAAGACCCCAAAAAAGACCATGATGATGCTCGAGATCTCCTCCGCAGCCTGGGAGGGCTCGAAGAGTTTGAGGGATGCGAACCTTGATGAGGAATGTTGCTGCATTCGGCGCTCCAATCAGGCTGTCAGCATACCACAGTCCCCGCAAGCCTATCGAATTCTACTGTAGGATACAATAGCATCGATGTCTTAAGCAAAGCACAAATAGCCGCCATTGGGTTTAGTCCCTCGTGATCAGAAACTTAAACCAAGGCGTAGGCCTCGGCTTAATCACCACACTGAATGATGTTCTTGGCACCTTCGCCCTCACGTATGGTATACGGCGGCGAGTTATCTGGCCATGAGAGGGCGTCTATTCCGAAAGGTTGGAGAAATTTTGCGGCCTACGTCTCTCGGTAGGTCGGTCAAGTCACGTACCTGAGTCCGGCGGATTTGCGAACGGTGGTGGAATCTTTGGGCAATGTGACGAAGACTCTCTCGCTTGACCCCATGGCACATAAAATGGGACAAAGCATAAAATACACGGTAGACAAGTAAGCAATCGATTCGCAAGTCGTTGGATTCTAGGCTCGCGCCCGTAGCTCAGTCGGATAGAGCATCAGCCTTCTAAGCTGAGGGTCGCTGGTTCGATTCCAGCCGGGCGCACCATACATCAACAAGACATCAACAAGTTATGATGTCTTTGGAGAATGTGTTTAAGGAAAGTAGGGATATAGTAGGGCTCAGGGGACGGATACTTTATAAAGCAATGTTCGCTTACCTCGTACTCGCCTTCCTCCTACTCGGAATCGCGCCTGCATTTTCACAGGGACCAAAGCCAGAGACGAAACCAGAAGTTGTCTCGAAGGAGACCGTCGCAGCTCTTCCTGTGCTAGAGGATACAAAAAAAGAGCGGGAGGAAAAGCTGACGCTTGATCGGAATTTAGTCGAGTATACGAAGCAGCTTGCCTCATACACAGGCAGCCTCTCGACCTTCACATTTTGCCTGGTGGCGGTCACTGTGGGCCTTGTGGTCATCGGGGTCTGGCAAGGTTTCCAACTTCAGAAAAGTGTTCGGCTTGCCAGAGAAGAGTTTCTCTCGACTCATCGCCCTCGAATCAGAGTGCGTCGCGTTCTTGTAGACAAAGATCGTGTGAGCTATACGATTGCCAATGTGGGAGACACTCCCGCTCATATTACGGGAGGCGTGGTGCGTCTGACCTTTCGACCACGGGAGTTTGGGCCTCCATCGCTCCAGCCTGTTGAAGGCGTCAAGATTAGCGGCGAGACGCTGCACGCGGGCGGACAACTCAATTTTTCCCTTGAGGACCCCGAGACCATAGCCAAGTTTGAGTTCGCGCGGCCATTCCCACATGAAAACCAATCAGGAACCCTCTACCTATATGGAGCGATTAAGTATACGGATGATGTGGGTGCGATTCGAGAAACGGGATTTTGTCGGCTGTTTGAACGCGAACAATTTGTGCGTAGCGATAATCCAGACTTAGAATACGAAGATTGATTGGCGTCATTACCGCACCTCCACTACGCCATCACTAGGGGTTTCCACTAGGCCCAACCGCTTCCACATCCGCTATAGTTACCGGGCTTCGTGGACGCGATTTCTAACCCCTCGCGAAGATGAAGTGAAGGCTCGGGTCCCGTGGGGCTCGGGCCTTTATTTTTGTGCGCGCACCTCCACCTCGCCATCTTGGCCAATAAGCTGCCGTGCCCATCAGGGCTCTTCGCCAATCCTCCCAACGACACTCAAGATTTTAATATTTCCTGGAGAGCGAGATCGAAGTCTGATCGCTCAAATAGCAAAACTCCTGAGTAAGGCTTGGCGAACGAGATCTCCCACCTGTGCCAATTGTGGCGCATCTAAAATCGTGATGCTTTTGCGCTGTTCCTTTTAAAGGGTAAAAGACGCTATATCCGGAATGAAGGATTTGGCCGGGGTCGTTTCACAACCCATGAAGTTTCTGTCATCGGAGGCTGGGAAATGGGGAAGGCTTTGGGAGCTGTGAAACAAATACTAATCAGCCACGGACTGTGAACCATCCGGCGGTTTGAAGCGTGTGATATAGCTCATCAACGGCGTTCACCGGTAACATGCCGATCAGTGGCGTACGGCTGC
>DATNCR010000244.1:0-34545 GCA_035607135.1 Nitrospiraceae bacterium | reverse complement strand
CCCTTCAAGCTGCGTCATCTCGTGATAGTGAGTGGCAAACAGCGTCCTGGCTCCTAAGTGCCGACGGTCTTGAATATGTTCCGCAATAGCCCAGGCGATGCTCAGTCCATCGTAGGTACTGGTCCCTCGGCCGATCTCATCAAGGAGAATCAAGCTGCGGGAGGTCGCACTATTCAAGATGTGAGCGGATTCGATCATTTCCACCATGAAGGTGCTCTGTCCGGCCGCCAGATTGTCCGAGGCTCCTACTCTCGTGAAAATGCGATCGACCAGCCCGATGCGGGCTTCGGTTGCCGGCACGAAACTCCCGATTTGCGCTAACAGGACGATCAGGGCAATCTGGCGGAGGTAGGTGCTTTTCCCCGCCATGTTGGGTCCGGTGAGTATCACCAGTCGATTGCCCTCACAGTCGAGGGTCGTGTCGTTGGGTACGAACGTCAGATCACTGCTGAGCTGCTCGACGACAGGGTGGCGACCTTCCCGAATATGGATCGTGCTGCTCTCGTCGACAAGGGGTTTGATGTAGCGATGCAATGCGGCAGTCTCGGCCAACCCAGAGAGAACGTCGAGCAACGCGACGGTTTGGGCCATCGCTTGAAGCCGAGACACCTCCTTTGCCAAGCGGCCTCGCAATTCTTCGAACAGCTCTTGTTCAAGCGCCAGGAGTTTCATTTCAGCACCCGTGACACGCTCTTCTAACTCCTTCAGTTCCGGTGTCATGAATCGTTCGGCATTGACCAGCGTCTGCTTGCGAATGTAATCCGGCGGGACACGGGACAGGTGTGTCTTGGTAATCTCGATGTAGTAACCGAACACCTGATTGTAGCGAACCTTCAATGAATCGATCCCCGTTCGCGTCCGTTCTTTGCCTTCCAACGTGGCGATCCACCCCTTGCCCTCCGTGCTTGCTTTGCGCAGTTCATCGACCCCGGAATGGTAGCCTTCCCGAATCAGGCTGCCATCACGGATCGACATCGGCGCATTCGGATGGATGGCCTGCTCAATCGCGTCCTGCACATCTCGGCAGTCGTCCCACGACTCGCGGACGTCGGTCAGCAGCGAGGCGTGGAAGGATTGGAGGTAAGACCGTAGCTCTGGCAGAGCGCTCACCGATTGTTTCAATGCGAGGAGTTCGCGAGGCCCTGCGACGCCGAGCGTGATGCGGCTGCTCAGGCGGGCGATATCCTGCACATCACGGAGCGTAGTCCGAAGCGACACGCGTTGTTGAATCTGGTCCTTCATCTCGCCGACCGCATCGAGTCGAGCGTGAATGGCGCCGCAACTGAGGAGCGGTCTGACAAGCCAATCGCGTAACAAGCGACTACCCATGGCCGTCGCGGTGCGGTCTAACACCGACAAGACCGTCGGCTGACCCTGCTCCGATCGATGCTCACCGGCTCCCAATGGTCGCACGAGTTCGAGATTACGAATTGTCGCGCTATCGAGATGCATGGCGTCGCTGCTCCAGCGCGTGTGTAGACGGCGGATGTGTGCGAGGGAGGCGGTTGGCTGGGTTTCACGAAAATATTGCAGGACCGCTCCGGCGGCTCCGATCCCGGCTGTCAAGCCTCGACAGCCGAATCCGTCGAGCGAGTGCACCGCAAACTGTGTCTGGAGGAGTTGCGTGGCCTCTCTGGGATTGAAGGAGGCCGAGGGTTGTGCGCAAAGGCGTGGCCCACGCAGGCGACTCAGGCACGATCCGAGATTCGTCTTGGAATCGGAGTGGAGGACTTCCCGTGGTTCCAGCCGGGCCAGTTCATCCATGAGCTGGATCTCTGCCTGTGTCCCTTGGAACTCTGTCATCCAAAACTCTCCAGTGGAGACGTCGACACAGGCCAATCCAATGACGGATTGTCCCATATCAGATGGACCTTTGGCGTCGAGGAAGGCGACAGCCGCCAGGAAATGCGATTCTCCCGGTGAGAGGAATTCAGTATCGACCAGCGTGCCCGGTGTATACAAACGCACGACTTCTCGGCGCACAAGACCCTTTGCGAGTTTCGGATCTTCCACCTGTTCGCAGAGTGCGACGGTCCGTCCGGCCTTGAGAAGTTTTGCAATATAACCTTGTGCGGCATGGTAAGGCACTCCGCAGAGGGGAGTCGGATTGGTGCTGGTTTTATCGCGAGAGGTGAGAGCAATAGAGAGTAGCTTGGCGGCAATCTGCGCATCCGCATCAAACATTTCGTAGAAATCACCGACGCGAAACAACAAAATAGCGTCGGGATAGCCGCGCTTGATTTCGCGGTATTGGCGCATCAACGGTGAGGCGTCTGCGTCACTCATCGTGCAGATCTCGATGTGATTCACCGGTGCGTGTGGGAGATATCTGGCCTGTGTCTTTTTCGAGTGAGTGGCGTAATCGTTCTAAGTCCACTTCAGCATCCTGGAGTGCTTTGGTTTTTCTTCGGAGTTCGATCCGACCCCGCACCCATGGAGGAAAGAGAAGGATGCCAGACACAAGTAGACCCACCGCAAACCCCATCAGAATGGGCTTATAGATCGGCGTCGAGGCCTCAAAGAGCCCAAAGAAGTACCGGAGTGTGACTTCCTGCTCCTGGTTCTGAAGGAAAAAAGCCAGGGAGAGAAGCAGAAGGATTCCGACTAGAATCACCCTGATCATGACTTTGCTGTGGTCTTCCTGTTCAAGGGCCGGCGTGAGGACCCTCGAGATCCCCTGCTGGTCTTGCTGTACTGCATGCGCGCATGGGCGAGGACCTTGTGAGATTTCGGTCCTGTCACGCTCAACTGAATGGTCCGGCTCCGTGCGGCACGATGGTTCAGCGCAATCTCGATCCGGTCAGGAGGTAGTGCGGCAAGGCCCTTATCGGCCCATTCGATTGCCGTCACGGTTTGGCCGGAGAAATACTCGATCAATCCCGTCGATTCCAACTCGCGGGGCGAGCGAATCCTGTACAGATCCACGTGGGCAAGCGGCAGACGCCCTTGATCATATTCGCGAATCACCACGAAGGTCGGGCTGCATACAGCGGTCGGCGATGCACCGAGGCCCTGCGCGATTCCGCGAACGAGAGCCGTCTTGCCGGCTCCGAGCGGTCCATAGAGCGCGATCGTTTCTCCTCCGCGCAGCACACGGCCGATCGTTTCACCTAACCGAGTCGTGTGCGGGTGCGATGTGGACACCAGTTTCCACGGCAGGTTTGCTGTGAGTGCGCGGCGAGCGGCAGGCTGTTGCGCCTTAGCTGGTCGGGTCACGCTACGTCGTTGTGGTCCGCTGGAGTGCATAAGGAATCTGAGCGATGAGGTCACTGGCGACCATCCCGGGTTGCCCGAGGTGTTGGGCGGCCAAGTCGCCGGCTGAGCCATGAAAATAGGTCGCGGCGCAGGCGGCTTCCCATGGGGGAACCCGTTGTGCCAATAACCCTACAATCATGCCGGTTAAGACGTCACCGGTTCCGGCTGTGGCCATACCGGGATTACCGGTCGGACAAATGGCGACAAGCCCATCGGGTCGGGCGACAACGGTTCGTGCACCTTTTAAGACGACGAACACGCCGCGTTCTCGGGCGAACCGTCTGGCCGTACCTATTCGGTCTGCGTTGACACTCTGCGTGGTAGCATCAATTTCGAGCCGGGCCATCTCACCAGGGTGCGGGGTGAGAATAGGAGGAGTTTTACATTCGGTCAGCAACGAGGCCCTGCCGGTCAAGGCGTTGAGCGCATCGGCATCGAGGACCGATGGCCGGTCCAGGTGCTTCATGAGGGACTGCACGAGTTCGACGGTCTCCGGATGTGTCGAAAGCCCAGGACCGATGGCGATCGCCGTGCGTGTCTGAATAAAGGCTAAGACACGATCGAGTCCCGAGCGAGCCAGTGTACGCGCCTTCGTTTCCGGGAGAGGCATGGTCATGGCTTCAAGTAACTTTGCTTCTAGCACATCGTTGACGCTGTTGGGAGTGGCCACGGTGACCAGGCCGGCTCCAACACGGAGTGCCGCTCGGGCCGCCAAAGCCGCCGCGCCGGTCTTCCCCACGGACCCTGCAATAATTCCTGCATGGCCAAAAGTTCCCTTATGGGAGGAGGGTGGGCGTTCCGGTAAAGACTGAAACGCACTGTCGCGTGTCAGGAGCAGGGTGCGGCTCTCGATCGCATCCACATACGCGGATGGAATACCGATATCGACGACGCGGATTATGCCGGCCCGATCGATCCCTGCATCGATATAGAGGCCGAGTTTCGGAAGGCCACATGTGACGGTCAACGTGGCGCGGATTGCCCGCCCCAGGATGGCCCCAGTGTCGGCCTGGAGGCCGGACGGGATATCAACCGCGATGACTGGCTTCTCAACACTGTTGATGAGATCGATGGCCTCACGATAGGTTCCGGTTACGACAGAGGTCAACCCAGTACCAAGAAGGGCATCGATAAGAATATCGCTGGAGGCGAGGAGGGGCCGCGCTTGGTCGGCAGACCGGAATCGAACGATCGCTGATCGTCCTGCAACCCGAACGAACCGACGATACATGGCCGCGGTATCACGACTCAGATCTGTGATCGGTGTGAGGAGCATCACATGAACCCGAGCGCGTCGGCGATGCAGCAGTCGGGCCACTACCAATCCGTCTCCTCCGTTATTCCCTTTTCCGCAGAGGATGGTGATGGTCTTGCCTCGCGTCGGTCCACAGTGCTGCTCCAGATGTCTGACAATTCCTTCGCCGGCCCGCTCCATCAAGACGGCACTGGGGATATGCGCTTCAATGATGGTGCGGCGATCGAGTGTCTGCATCTCGGATCCGGTTACGATCTTCATCGGTGTCCTGGCGTGCGGAATCGGTCCCGCATGAGGATTCTGGTGAGCGGGATGAGAAGAAAGTTCTGTTGATTACGGCACATGGTCATGACACATGTGAATCGTGTTTTCCATGGTTGATCGAAGGGTGCCGTATCGGTGCGACGGGTTAACTCAGCAATGCCTTCATTTCCCTGACGGCTTGGTCGAGGCCTACCAGAACCGCTCGGGCAATGATACTGTGGCCAATATTGTATTCAACGATTTCAGGAATGTGCGTCAAGCGCGTCACGTTGCGATAGTCCAATCCGTGCCCGGCATTGACCCCCATCCCGAGTTTGTAGGAGAGCTTGGCGGCCTGCGTAATGGCCTCGACTTCTGCGTCGGCTTCTTTCGAGCGCCGGGCATTCGCATACCGGCCGGTATGGAGCTCGACGAAATCGGCTGAGACCCTGTGCGAGGCTTTGATCTGGGCCAAATCCGGTTCGATGAAGAGGCTGACGGGAATGCCGCCATCATGGAGCAGGGTCACAACCTGCTGGATACGATCTCTCTGGCCTGCCACGTCAAGGCCGCCTTCAGTCGTAAGTTCCTGACGCTGCTCCGGGACCAGCGTGACCATGTCCGGTTTTATGGACAAGGCAATTTTGGCCATGGTCTCATCGGCGGCCATCTCCAGGTCGAGCTTGGTACGGATGAGTTCCCGCAAGAGGCGAAGATCGCGATCTTGAATATGGCGCCGATCTTCTCTGAGATGGACGACAATCCCGTCTGCGCCGGCCAATTCCACCAATACGGCGGCGGCAAGGGGGTCTGGGTTGGTTCCACCACGGGCCTGCCGTAACGTGGCCACATGGTCGATGTTCACCCCAAGTCGTGGCACGGATCCTCCGTTCTGGCTCTGAAGAGCAAGGAGAAACCGAGTTGCATGATGCGTACGAAAGGCGTTGCAGTTGTAACAGAAATCGACTGAGAGGGGCAAGGACTGGGAGGGGGAGTTGGAATGGTGTCGCTTCAGGAGGTCGAAAGGGCTGAAATGTCGAACCCCACAGAATCACGGCATAATTTGACTCGACGCGCCCGCCGACATTAGAATACGCGACTTGATGCGGCAGCGGGTCGTTTCTCGATGTTCCGCACATGTGAGGAGACACGCAGGGGATCTGATGGGGTTAGGTGACGGATTTTATCGCATCAAACGGCTACCGCCGTATGTGTTTGCCCAGGTGCAGAGCCTCAAGCTCGAGGCTCGCCAAAAAGGTGAAGACATCATCGATTTCGGAATGGGAAATCCTGACCAACCGACACCGGGCCATATCGTCGAGAAAATGATCGAAGCGGCGCGAAAGGGGAAAAATCATCGCTACTCGGCCTCGCGCGGAATTACGAAGCTGCGACATGCCATCGCAGGATGGTACAAGCGGAATTACGAAGTCGATCTGGATCCAGAAACCGAGACCATCGTGACGATCGGCTCCAAGGAAGGGTTAGCACACCTGGCGCTGGCCTTGATCGGGCCCGGTGACGTGGTGTTGACGCCGACGCCAACCTATCCTATTCATATGTACAGTTTCATCATTGCGGGGGGAGAGGTCAGAGGGATCGAGTTGCGTCCTGACAGTGACTTCTTCGACGATTTACAGCGGGTCTATCGCCAGACCTTTCCGCGACCCAAGATCTTGGTTATCAATTTCCCTCATAACCCCACCACCGCCGTGGTGGACCTCGAGTTTTTCAAGAAAATCGTCGCGTTTGCCAAGGAACATCACGTGATTGTGATCCATGACTTGGCCTATGCCGACCTGGTGTTCGACGGATATCGGGCACCGAGCTTTTTACAAGTTGATGGGGCCAAGGATGTCGGCGTGGAGTTCTATACCCTTTCCAAGGCCTATAACATGCCTGGTTGGCGCGTAGGCTTTTGTTGCGGCAATCGCGAGGTTGTGGGGGCCTTGGCCAAGATCAAGAGCTACCTGGATTACGGTATCTTCCAACCTCTGCAGATTGCCAGCGTCATTGCCCTCAATGGGCCACAGGATTGTGTCAAAGAAACAGTCCTGCGGTACCAAAAGCGTCGTGATGTCTTGGTGAGCGGACTGAATCGCATCGGGTGGCAAGTGAGCAAGCCCGTGGCCACCATGTTTGTCTGGGCCAGAATTCCCCTGCCCTATCGGGCTCTGGGGTCGTTGGAGTTTTCGAAGCTCCTGCTTCGCGAGGCGAAAGTAGCCGTGTCTCCCGGGATCGGGTTCGGTGAAGGTGGGGACGACTATGTGCGGTTTGGCCTCGTCGAAAATGAACATCGCACGAGACAAGCCGTTCGAGGCATTCGCAAAGCCCTGAAGCTTAAGGGGTCGGAAGAATGATTTCGCGCGTGGGCGTCGGCATCATTGGATTCGGAACGGTTGGGACTGGGGTCGCGAAGATTCTCTTGGAGAATGCGGCCTTGATCAGTCGCCGGGTCGGTGTGCCGATCGAGATTGTTCGGATTGCGGACCTCGATGTGACACGCGATCGAGGTCTTCGACTTCCACCCGGCCTGCTCACGACCGATGCGAAACAGATTCTGACTGATCCATCGATCGACATCGTCGTTGAGCTGATCGGGGGCTGCGATGTCGCCAAGCGCATCATCCTCGAAGCCATTGTGGCAGGTAAACATGTCGTCACGGCCAATAAGGCCCTGCTCGCCTTACACGGTGAAGAAATATTTGCTGCGGCTTCCCGTGCGGGCGTCGACCTCGGGTTCGAAGCGAGTGTCGGGGGGGGGATTCCGGTCATCAATGCATTGAGGGAAGGGCTGGCGGCCAACACCATTCAATCCATTTATGGGATCATCAACGGGACGGCTAACTATATTCTCTCGCGTATGACCCATGAAGGCCGGAGCTTTGAGACGGTACTCGACGAAGCGAAGCAGGCCGGCTATGCCGAAGCGGATCCGACATTCGACGTGGCCGGTATCGATTCGGCGCACAAATTGGCGATCATGGTGGCACTGGCCTATGGAACACCGGTCAATTTTAAAGATGTGTACACCGAGGGCATCACCCACATTGCGCCACTCGATATCGCGTATGCCAAAGAGTTTGGTTATACGATCAAGCTGCTGGGCATTGCCAAACTGGTGGGTCACGAAGTGGAAGCTCGCGTGCACCCCACGATGCTGCCCTCTTCGTCTCCGATTGCCCAAGTCGAAGGAGTCTACAACGCCATTCAACTTGTCGGCGATGCTGTGGGCGATGTGGTGCTCTATGGCAAGGGCGCGGGGTCTATGCCGACCGGGAGCGCGGTGGTCAGTGATCTCATCGCCATCGCGCGCAATCTGTTAAAGGGAGCGGTTGGGCGAGTCCCACCCGCTTCATTCCAGCAGGACCAACGGCGTCCGCTTCGGATGCGCCAGATGGAAGAAATCAGCTCGCTCTATTACCTCCGTTTCATGGTGTTGGACCGCCCCGGTGTCTTGTCGCAAATTGCAGGGGAGTTGGGCCGGTGCGGGATCAGTATCTCGTCCGTTCTCCAACAGGGTCGGCGCGAGGGGCAGACGGTTCCGGTCGTGATCAAGACCCATACCGCCATGGAGCGCGATATCCAAGCGGCGTTGCGAGCAATCAATCGCATGGCCTTTATCTCCGAGCCCACCACCTTGATCAGGGTCGAAGGCAAGGACGAGTAATGCCATGAATCGCTGGCGTGGTGTGATCGAGGAATATCGGAAGTTTCTGCCGGTGACCGACCATACCCCTGTTGTGACGCTTGGTGAAGGCAACACTCCACTCATCAGGGCAACCAGGCTGGCCAAGCAGATCGCACCAGACATCGATCTCTACCTCAAATTCGAAGGAATCAATCCGACAGGATCGTTCAAGGATCGCGGCATGACCATGGCTATTTCAAAGGCCGTTGAGTCCGGTGCCAACGCCGTGATCTGTGCCTCCACAGGAAATACATCCGCCTCCGCTGCGGCCTACGGTGCGCGGGCAGGACTGGCGGTCTATGTGTTGATTCCTGCCGGGAAGATCGCGATGGGTAAGTTGTCCCAGGCCATGATGCATCAAGCGACCGTCATCCAGATCGAAGGAAACTTCGATCAGGCATTGACCATTGTGAAGGACTTGTCGGTCATCCACCGCATTGAATTGGTCAACTCGATCAATCCCTATCGGATCGAAGGACAGAAAACTGCCGCGATGGAGGTGTGCGATCAACTCGGCGATGCCCCGGCTGTTCATGTATTGCCGGTAGGGAATGCTGGAAATATCACCGCCTATTGGAAGGGGTACCAGGAATACCGCGCGGCGAATCAATCCACGAGGCTGCCTCGCATGGTCGGATTTCAGGCGGCTGGTGCCGCGCCCATTGTGCTTGGTCGTATCGTGGAGAATCCGCAGACGGTGGCCACGGCGATCCGGATCGGTAATCCAGCCAGTTGGGACGCGGCCTTAGTTGCCGTGAAGGAGTCCGCGGGAGCGATCGATTCGGTATCGGATGAAGAAATTCTGCAGGCCTATACGGCAGTCGCCGCGACGGAGGGAATCTTTTGCGAGCCGGCATCTGCTGCATCGGTGGCCGGTGTGATGAAGTTGAGCAAGCAAGGCGGACTGCGGGCAGGTGAGACCGTCGTCTGCACCTTGACTGGCCATGGATTGAAAGACGCCGATACGGCCATCAGTGTATCGACTCAACCGAAAACCGTTAGAGCGACGCGGGAGGATGTCGCTCGCCTTTTAAAGGTGTAGATACCATGCGAGCAGGGCTTCGATGAAGTATGTCATTCTCCATGCCGATGGGATAGCGGACCATTCCCGGCAGGAACTGGACGGACGGACTCCTCTTCAAGCGTCTTCGACCCCGCACCTGGATCGCCTCGCGCAGGGTGGGGAACTTGGGCTTCTGGCCGCGGCGCCTGAGAACGTGCGACCGGGAAGCGGT
This sequence comes from Nitrospiraceae bacterium, assembly GCA_035607135.1. GTDB lineage: Bacteria > Nitrospirota > Nitrospiria > Nitrospirales > Nitrospiraceae > Palsa-1315. The sequence continues at coordinate 24,866 of DATNCR010000244.1, read as the reverse complement.
CTGACGGGAACCGCTATACTCGGATACGATCCCAAGAAATACTACCAGGGGCCTGGTCCGCTCGAAGCGGCCAGTCTCGGGGTCGCGATCGGTGAGCATGATGTGGTCTATCGTTGTACGATGGTCACGTTGCGTGCGGATGCCCAATCCGGGAGTAAAGGCGGATTGAACGAGATCAAGAAGCTCGGACCGCACGTCGAAATGGATGATGCGACTGCAGGCCTCATTTCGACAGAAGAGGCCCGCGAATTGATCGAAGCGATCAATGAACAGCTTGGGTCTGAGATGATTCAGTTCTATCCAGGGCTAGGCCACCGTCACCTTATGGTATGGGTCAACGGGAAGTCGCGAGCGGTCTGCACAGACCCACATGTATTGGTTGGTCGACCGATCGCCGATGCATTGCCGACTGGAGACGGATCCGATATTCTGTGGAAACTCATGGACGCCTCGTTTCAGATCTTGCGCGACCATCCCCTCAACGATGAACGTCAGAAGGCGGGGCAGAAGCCGGCCAATTGTCTGTGGCTGTGGGGCCAAGGCCGAGCCATTCTTTGGCCAAGTCTCTCCGAGCGATTCAAGATGTCCGGTGTGGTGATCTCACAGAGCGATGTCCATCGCGGACTCGGTATCATGGCCGGACTTGGAGCCGTGGACGTCGCGCGATTGGCCAGTGCGGATCTTCGCGCCCAAGCGGCGGTCGCTCTTGATGAACTGACGAAAAAGGATTTCGCGTACGTGCATGTCGAGTTACCGGACGAGGTCATCTTCGGGCAGGATGTCGCGGCCAAGGTGAAGGGTATCGAAGCTGTCGATCGCGAACTGGTAGGGCCGCTACTCGAAGGACTGGCCAAGTTGGGCTCTCATCGTATCGTCGCACTCTGCGATTCGGGCAGCGTACATCATGGGCAAGCCGCGGAGGGTCCGGGGTTCTTCGCCTATTATGACAGTGCGGCTCCCCCCTCGGCCGGGACTGGACGGAAGTTTATCGAGGCGGATGCTCGGGCTACATCTGTGCCGCCTCGTGATGCCACGAAGTTCGTGGTGCGGCTTTTCGCAAAGGGATCCTGACGGACGTGGCGCTGATTGTTCAAAAATATGGGGGGACGTCCGTCGGCACGATCGAGCGGATCCACCGTGTGGCCGACCGCGTCGAGAAGGCTCAGAAAGATGGCGATCATATTGTGGTTGTTCTGTCTGCGATGAGCGGCGAAACGGATCGATTGCTTCGGTTGGCGCATGAAGTCACGTCTCTGCCGGACGATCGAGAGCTCGATATGCTACTGTCGACCGGAGAGCGGGTGACCATCGCCCTGTTGGCGATGGCCTTGCGGACCAGGGGGCTCGATGCTCAATCGTTTACGGGGCGTCAAGTTGGGATCATGACCGACAGTGCCCATACGAACGCACGGATCACCCGGGTGAGTGCCGATCGAATTCGTGAAGCGCTGGGCAACGGGGTCATTCCAGTGGTCGCCGGCTTCCAAGGGATCAACGAGCAGTCGGATGTGACGACATTGGGGCGCGGAGGCTCCGATCTGACAGCCGTCGCGCTGGCAGCGGCTTTGAAGGCTGATCGGTGTATCATCTTTACCGACGTCGACGGTGTCTATACATCGGACCCCAACATTGTGCCGGCGGCTCGACGAATCGACAAGATTTCCTATGAGGAAATGCTGGAGATGGCCAGCTTGGGTGCCAAAGTCCTCCAGAGCCGTTCCGTCGAATTTGCGGCAAAGTTCAATGTGCCGGTGGAGGTGAACTCTAGCTTCAAAGAAGGAAAGGGGACGCTTGTGACTCGTGAAGATGAGGATATGGAAGCGGTCGCGGTGTCGGGAGTCACCGGCGATCGAAATCAAGCCAAGATTACGATTGTGGGTGTCCCGGACAAACCAGGTATTGCATCCAAACTCTTCGGTCCGGTGGCGACGGCCAACATCAACGTCGACATGATCATCCAGAACATGAGTCAGTCTGGTATGACGGATATTTCCTTCACGATTCCACGAGCGGACATCCAGAAAGCCTTGCCGCTGATTCAGGATGTGGCCAAAGGTATCAACGCAAAATCCGTTGCCGTGACCGAGGCGATCGCAAAGGTCTCGCTCGTCGGCGTCGGGATGCGATCCCATTCTGGAGTCGCCGCGAAGATGTTCACGGTCTTGTCGCAGGAAGGCGTGAATATCCTCATGATCAGTACGTCGGAGATCAAGATCTCCTGTGTCATCGATGAAAAGTACGTCGAACTCGCGATGCGTGCGCTCCATACTGCGTTCGGGCTGGATCAGTTGCCGTCAGGTGATCAATCCGATAAATAGCGGATTCCGGCGCTGTGGGTCTCGACAGGTTTGTTCTGCTCCTGGTATCGTTTCAACTATGGCTCGAAAATCTTTATCACCACGATCCTCTCAAGGGAAGACGTTCGGTTCTGCGTCGTCCGGCGGATCTCAGCCTGCAGCTCGGCCAGCAGCGCTGGAAATCTATGACACGACCTTACGGGATGGGGCTCAGGCCGAGGATGTCACCTTTTCGGCAGAAGACAAGGTTCGTGTCGCCGAACAGTTGGATGGGCTGGGCGTGGAGTTCATTGAAGGCGGGTGGCCCGGAGCGAATCCCAAAGACATCGAATTCTTTCGGATGATCAAGACCATTCCATTGCAGACGGCGACGGTGGTGGCATTCGGGTCGACGAGAAAGGCGAGCAACGCGGTTCAGAAGGATCCGAATATCCGTGCGTTGCTGGACGCAGAGACAAAGATCATCACGCTCTTTGGAAAAACGTGGTCGCTCCATGTCACCGATGCGCTTGGCATTTCCCTTGTCAAGAACCTCGAACTGATCAGCGACTCGGTGGCCCATCTCCATTCGAAAGGTCGAAGGGTGTTCTACGATGCGGAGCATTTCTTTGATGGGTACAAGACCAACCCAGACTACGCATTGGAGACCATTCGCCAAGCCGTCGCGGCCGGGGCCGAACGGGTGATTCTCTGCGACACCAACGGCGGATCGATGCCCTGGGAGATCAAAGAGATTTGCCAAGTCGTTCGGCGTGAGTGTGCTGTGCCTTTGGGCATTCACGCCCACAACGATTGCGAAATGGCCGTGGCGAATTCGCTGGTCGCTATCGAAGCCGGCGTGGTGCAAGTGCAGGGGACGATTAACGGGATCGGCGAGCGGTGTGGCAATGCCAATCTCTGCTCGATCATTCCCAATCTTGAACTGAAGATGAAACGTCCTGTATTGAAAGACCGATTTAGTCATCTCAAACGGGTCTCGGGATTCGTGACCGAGATCGCGAACCTTATGCCCAATACGCACCAGCCCTATGTGGGAGATTCGGCGTTTGCCCACAAGGGTGGGGTCCATATTCATGCTGTGTTGAAGAATCCGGTGACGTATGAACATGTCATCCCGAAGTCGGTCGGCAACCGCCAGCGTATGCTGGTATCGGATGCCGCGGGTCGAAGTGGATTGTTGGAGAAGGTCGAGGCATATGGAATTAAATTGGACAAGGGCCACGCCAAGTTGCAGGAACTGATCGATACCTTGAAGGAGCGAGAAGGTGAGGGCTACCAGTTTGAAGCGGCGGAAGGCTCCTTCGAATTGCTCATGCGGAAAGCGATGGGGACGCACAGGCCCTCCTTTCAACTCCTCGGATTTCGGGTGATTGTCGAGAAAAAGCACGACCATGGCGCCTCGTCGTCCGAGGCCACCGTCATGGTGAAGGTCGGTGAACTGGTGGAACATGCGGCAGCAGTCGGTGCCGGTCCGGTCAACGCCCTTGACCATGCGTTGCGTAAGTCGTTGGAAAAGTTCTATCCCCAGCTCCGAGAGGTCAAGCTGCTTGACTATAAGGTGCGAGTCCTGTCAGCCAATAGTGGAACGGAGTCCAAGGTCCGAGTGTTGATCGAATCAGGAGACCATAAGGATAAATGGGGCACCGTCGGCGTGTCTGAAAACATCATGGAAGCGAGTTGGCAAGCGTTGGCGGACAGCATCGAATATAAGTTGCTGGCCAAAGATGAGTGATCAGAACGTCGGATCCAGTATCTTTCCTCTTGACAGGCCGTGTAACCTCACGTAACTTAAGCGAAACTGCCATTCGTTCGTAGTCAGCTCAGAGACGATCGTTCGGGAAGTGTGCGTGGGTGTCGGAGGGAAAAGTATGAGAAAAGCGGATATTGCGAACGAAATCTACAGGCAGGTCGGTATTTCAAAAAATGAAGCGGCAGATATCGTTGAACTTGTGCTGAATATGTTGAAAGCGGTATTGCATAAGGGGGAGTCGGTCAAGATCGCCGGATTCGGAAATTTTGTCGTACGCAGTAAAGGGGCACGGAAGGGTCGGAACCCTCGGACCGGCGAAGAAATAGGAATCACACCCCGTCGCGTGGTGACCTTTCGTCCCAGTCAAGTATTTAAGAAGTACGTCAACTCGTGAGAACCAGCCACCAGGGCCACTTTCAAGCCTGCTAGACAGTTTATCGGAAACTCAACGACAAAGCCTCACCTCTTTGGTACAGTCCCTGGTGATGGCTGAGTTGAGCAAGAGCGAGCGTCCCTACAAGCGTTCAAATGAGAGCAAGACCAGGCCAACCGGCCCGGAGAACCCGTACTACAAAGCCTTCGGTCTCACCCACGGTGGGGAGTACACGTTGATCGCGGATGCATGGAAAGCATTCGAGATTGAGAACGTGCACCGTCGTCACGAGTCCGTCACACTCAACAATGCGTCTCTGAACAGCTTTCTGACCATCACCAAACTACACGAATGCTCCTACATGAAAGAGATCACTCGGGAACGCTGTCGAGCCTGAAAGGCGTTTCTCATGAGCGCCCCGCCAAAGCCGGGTGGCCGCAAGGCAGGACCGGCTTCGATCAACGCACGCATGGCCATGGTCACGCAGTTCCAAGCAGAGAAAGTTTTCCCGATCTTGTCTGACAAAGGGAAAGAGTTAGTTAGCATTTTCTTTTCGAAGCGTATCCTCAAAGGCTGGAAAACCCCTGATATCACGTTACATTCTTTGCGTCACACGCTCACACAGAAATTAGCAAGAGCGAGGACCTATCCGGCGCTGCAGAACCGACTCCTTGGCCACGCCATCGGCACCAGCGTGGAGGACCGTGTCTACTTGGGGAGCCTGGAGTTTACCGTGAAGGAGTTGTCGGAGGCGTTGGAGGCCGTGAAGTTCCCGTTGTTATGAGAGGAGGCCTGAGTCATGGCACGAATCGAGCCCCAGAAACCACATCAGACGTTTAATGGGAGCCGTGAATTTCAAAGAGAAGTATTGGCGTATCTCAAAGAGCAAGGTCCACAACCGTATGATGTCCTCTACGTTCATTTCGACCCCAACTGTACTGCGGAAATAAAAACTGTCTTACATGAATTGATCCAATGGAAATTCATTGATAGGGCCAAGGATTCGGACATGACGGTTTCGATTACTGCTTCCGGCATCACCCGGCTCGGGCTCAAAGATATCTGAAATAGTGGGCAGGGGAGAAAACATTTCTTAACGGAGGGGGCAACCTTACTACTCTCCTATTTAAAATCTGCAATTTTTGTTGTGAGTTCCTGGTAATCGTAGGCACGGAAACCCAGCTTGCCATCTGGCATTGTAAACCTAGCATCCAACCAGACGAGATCCGTACTAAGAGCCCCCGTAGCCAGTAATGGCTTCTCTAAGTCATTCAGTTGGTTATAAACTTTAAATTGGATAGGACGCTTAGGATCGGCTCTAGATAACTCCCGATTCTTCGCGCTCATAATTTGGTCGCGTGTGGACTTCTCTTTTAAAAATGGTTCGTAGTTGGTAGCATCACAGGTCATCACAGACCTCCTGGGATCATCTATATTATACACCGGCAGGAGTTGCTATCTCCGAAGGTAAGAAAGGGAGGACAGCCTGACGCATCCCCCTGCGTTACCTTGAACTGTCCGGTTTCCGTGGTGTAATCGCGCTCGATATGGACTACGAATACTTTCTCCGCTGCCTCTACTATCTAGCCAAGTTTATTGCCACTGCTCCAGAGGCATGTCAGGCTCTCAGCAAGGGGTGGAAAAGTTTCACTGAGTTTCTAGAGTCTATTGACGGCTATGGGGAAGGGCAGCAATCGCTCCCGCCTCCTGAGAATATTACACTCACCCCGGTGTGTGGAACGCTCCGCATCAACGTGTTCGATACCGTCGAGGTGGGCGGCTCGGCTTCCTTTTCGGCGATCCTCTCGTGACGCTCCCCTCGCTCTCCATTCGGACGCTGGCACCTTCGTTCGCAACCCTCCCACGAAGGGTGAAACCTTGGCACTTTCCCCACAGTGGGCCTAGGCTTGCGCCCTCGTCAGCAACCTTCGTAAAATATGTATCCCTGAGAGTAAATTCCACAATGAAGCTCTCGCGTGAAGCACGCAAACAAGTCGAAGAGAAGGCACGCCTCGAAGGACGCCTGAGGCTTGTGCGGAAACTCCTTGTCGTGTTCGGATTGGTATTTGTGGTTTCAGTTTTCGTGGTCCAGCAATCTCCTGAAAAGCAAGCACCGGACGAGAAAGACGCGAAGCTGCACTATGACATCTGTACAGGAAAGTTAAAACAAGCCAAGGAACTCGACGTGCTGTCTGACCTGAATGCCAAGGGATCAAGCATCAAGGTAACTGTTGGTCCTGCGTTTTTTACTGTGCCGATTGATACTCAACAAGAGTTTGCAAGGACCGTGAACTGCTTTTTCGTCAAGGGAGCAGACAGAGGCGTATCGTTTGATCTGATCCACTGGCAGACCGGAAAGAAGGTCGCTAGCTGGAATGGAGACCGGTTGGACGTGGACTGAATCAACTGGCTCTTGCGCCTTCGTTCGGTTCCCTTTTACAATACGCCTCCCTGCGAGGGATTCTCATGTTGTTCACTATTTTTTGGTCGGTGCTAGCCTTCATCTTCTTGAATAGTGTTCCCGCACATGCAGAGTGGCGCCCGATTAGCTACGCGCCGGGCTCTGGAGGCTTTACAATCTACATTGATCCTGCCACGGTTCTCCGTCAAGGAGACCTTGTGAAGATGTTGGTGTTGTACGACTTCAGGTTTGTACAAGCCATTAAAGGTATATCGTATTTGTCTGCCACATGGCAGCAGCAGTTCGACTGCGCAGACCCACGCTCCCGTCACCTTTCGTATAAGTATCACTCAGACAATAGGGGAAATGGTAAGGTGATGTATGCAGGTGATGACGAAGACAGCAAGTGGAGCCGGGTTGCACCAAAAAGCGCCGCTGCCATTCTGTGGAACATCGTATGTGCGAAGGATAGACAACCCATCTAAGCTTAAGCTACTTCATCTTCAGCCTGAAACCCCTCTACGATAATCCGAGGTCCGCCCTGTCTTTTGGTCGTACATGTTCCAGGGCGCGGGAGCGTTATACGCTTGCGGGTTGAAGTGTTTGTTTTCCTGCAGGGAGCGCTGCTCTTGCTGTTGACGCTGTGCCTGTAAGGTTTGATCGAGCCGTCGTTGGTCCTGCATGCGCTGCCAGGAGTCGGCCTCCACTTGGCATTCATGCTCGGAAAATTCATACGCGAAGACCCCCGAGGCCATGGTGATCAGACCAACTACTAGAGCTGCCAGAATTAGGTACTTCATGGTGTTCCCCTCCTTTGTGTATCTGAATCTCAGCTTGATTTCTGCCGAGCCCTGTGCGAATCTCGCTCAGAACAGTGCACGTAAACCTTGAAGATTTAACTGTCAGAACAAACGATCAACCTATAACCCCGGTTATGAAATGACGTTACCAATTAGGTCAATTCATAGCCACATTCAATCACCGTAACTCATCCCACCACGAGGACCGGTCATGGGGAACGAGCCCAGGCTGGGCAGCAAGGTTTTTTATAAAATCGGCGAAGTCAGCCAGATCGCCAAGCTACCGGCTTACGTGTTGCGATTCTGGGAGTCAGAGTTCCCGTTTCTCAAGCCCAAGAAAAGTCGTGGGAATCAGCGACTCTATATCAGGCAAGAAGTTGAAACGGTGTTGGAGATCAAGCGGATGCTCTATGAGGAAGGGCACACGCTTGCCGGTGTCAAACGCTATTGGGCCAGGCGAAGCCGAGTGGCAAGTCAACGGGTACGTCCCAAAGAACTCGCGCAAAAACTGCGAGGGAATCTCCAGGCGATCCTCAAGATTTTGGAGTCGCATCCTGACTGACGACCGTCCCGCCTCGTCTCTTCCGAGTCGGTTGCATTCCACCTGCCTCCAAGGAGAGAATGCGGGACATGGTGAAATTGAATAGAGCGTGTCGGGGCGTGGCGCAGCCCGGTAGCGTACTCGCTTGGGGTGCGAGTGGTCGGCCGTTCAAATCGGCTCGCCCCGACCAAATACTGTGAAGGCGAAGGGATTGCACGAGACAGGAGAGGTCGGACAGATCTCCTGGATGACCGCGTGAGCCGAGATCGACCGAAGAAGCTGCCGCCGGCAGCTTTTTTTTTCTAATTTAGATGCGTATTCTCGTTACCAACGATGATGGGATTCACTCGCCGGGTTTGACCGCGCTTGCCAAGGCGTTGTCGAGAGTGGGCGAGGTGTGGGTGGTCGCGCCAGATCGTGAACGGACTGCGGCAGCGCATGCCGTGACCCTTCATAAACCGCTGCGGGTGCAGCAGCGCGGGCCACGGATCTATGCGGTCAGCGGAACGCCGGTCGATTGTGTGAATCTGGCCGTGCTGAAGCTTATGCCGGCACCACCCGATCTCCTCGTGTCAGGGATCAATAAAGGCGTGAATCTTGGCGACGACGTGTTGTATTCAGGGACCGTTTCGGCGGCGATGGAAGGGACAATCCTCGGTGTCCCATCTCTGGCTGTGTCACAGCAGGGGCAGGAACATTTTTATTTCGATGCCGGGGCTCGATATGCCGTTCGTATCGCTCGTTTGATTCTGAAAGAAGGTTTGCCGGATGAAACGCTCGTGAATCTCAATATTCCGAATCGGCCGTACGGGTCGATCACCGGAGTCCGAGTCACCTGTCTCAGCCGCAGGCGCTTCGACAATCCGATCACTGAGAAGGTCGATCCGCATGGTCGGACCTACTATTGGATTGCCGGGACCCGTGTGTCGTGGAGCCGAAGCAAGGATGCCGACCACGAGGCGCTTGAACAAGGGGCGGTGTCGCTCACTCCCATTCATCTCGATACGACGAATCATGGAGTGTTGGATCGATTCCGGAAGTGGGAAACGGTGCGCCGGCCACATGCAGGTCGGGTGGCTCCATCGTCTAAATCAAAGCGCAAATAGAGGAGTGATAGTGTGGTGGGGAGTCTGATCGAAGCAATCATTACAGAGCTCAGCCGGTTTGTCGTGTCGATGATCTCGACATTCGGCTACACCGGCATCTTCATTACAATGGCCATCGAGAGCGCCTGCATTCCGTTGCCCAGCGAAATCATCATGCCTTTTTCTGGATATCTCGTGACGACGGGACAGTTCACGATGCTTGGGGTGACGTTGGCCGGCGCCATTGGAAATGTGGCAGGGTCTCTTGTCGCCTACTATGCCGGGGTATGGGGAGGCCGGCCTTTCGTCGAGCGATACGGACCGTATGTGCTGGTGTCGAGAAAAGATATCGAGATGGCTGATCGATGGTTCGCGAAATATGGAGATGCAGCCGTCTTTTTCAGCCGGATGCTTCCGGTTATCCGGACCTTCATCTCCTTGCCGGCCGGCATCGCCAGAGTGAATATTTACCGCTTCATTCTCTATACATTTCTCGGTTCATTGCCCTGGTGTTATCTTCTGGCCTATATCGGTGTGAAAATGGGAGAGCAGTGGGAGCATCTGCGGGATTATTTTCACCAGTTCGACATCGTGATCGGCCTCTGTCTGGCGCTTGCCGTGGGCTATTTTCTCTGGTCCCATTGGCCGAGGCGCCGCATCACTCCGGAGTTGTAACCTGTCCATGCTGTCGATTTACAACACGCTCACGGGGAAGAAAGAACTGTTCCACTCGCTCCAGCCGAAGATCGTTCGGATGTACGTCTGTGGTGTGACGGTCTACGACTATAGCCATATCGGCCATGCGCGTAGTGCGCTCGTATTCGATGTAATCAGACGATATCTTGAGTCCACCGGCTACCAGGTTGAATTCGTCAAGAATTTCACCGACGTGGATGACAAGATTATCAAGCGTGCGAACGAGCAAGGTGTCAGCTGCGAGACGCTCACCGCCAAATATATTCGAGCCTACTACGAAGACATGGAAAGACTGGGTATTCGCCAAGCCTCCATAGAGCCCAAGGCGACAGAACACATGACCGATATTGTTCGTTTGACGGAGACCTTGGTAAAGAAGGGGCTGGCCTATCAAGTCGATGGAAACGTGTATTTTGAAGTGGCCAAATTTCCTGGATATGGCCATCTATCAAAACGCAAGCTTGAGGATCTCCAAGCTGGGGCTCGAGTGGACGTCGATGAGCGCAAGCGATCTCCGATGGATTTTGCTCTTTGGAAAAAGAGCAAGCCGGGCGAGCCGTCATGGGAGAGTCCCTGGGGGCCAGGGCGTCCCGGCTGGCATATCGAATGTTCGGCTATGTCGATCAAATATCTGGGCGAGACATTCGATATTCACGGCGGGGGGATGGATCTCATTTTCCCGCACCATGAAAATGAAATCGCGCAGTCATCCGGTGCCACGGGAAAAGAATTCGCTCGCTATTGGATTCACAACGGCTTCGTACAGATCAACCAGGAGAAGATGTCCAAGTCGCTCGGGAACTTCTTTACGATTCGGGAGATTTTTGAGAAGGAGAAGTCACAATGGCCTGAAGAAGAAGTTATCGGGGAGATACTTCGATACTTTCTTCTTTCAACTAATTACCGAGGGCCGCTGGATTTTTCCGATCAAGGGTTGAGAGAAGCGAAGTATGCGCTGGATGGGTTCTACAATTTGTTCAAACGGCTAGGTGAAGCGGAGAGTAGAACCGCAGCAGACAAGGGGCTCAAGGAGTTGGTTGAACGATGCCGAGTTGCATTTGGTGAGGCGATGGACGATGACATGAACACGCCAATGGCAATTGCAACATTACAGATACTACGAAGCGAGGTTAACAAGTCACTTGAGCAGGGTCTCTCTACTGAATCGAGAAAACTTGCAAGAGAACAGTTTAGATCACTTGGCAAGGTTCTGGGCTTATTTGAGCTAGACAATTGGAGGTTCAACCCTGCTAGGTTGCTCGTCGATGTCGCAGATGTAATAGGTGTTACCGAAGGTGAAATGACAAGGATTGGAAAGAAGGATCATTCCGCATACAGGACTCAAGAGTATGCGCCACCTTTGCCGTTGAAGGATGAGGACGAAAGAATCCAACGGCTGGTAGATGAACGCAATGAAGCCAGAAAACAGAAAGATTTCAAAAAGGCCGATGAGATTCGGCAGTCCCTCGCATCCCGCGGCATCGTCATCGAGGACAAACCCGATGGCACCAGCCGGTGGAAGCGATAGTCCGCCTGAACTGATTTACGGGCTGCATGCCGTGCGTGAGGCCTTGAGGGCCGGCACACGTCCTCTCCAGCGCCTACTGGTTCTGAGGACTGATCGACAGTTCGGCGATCTTGTCCAGTCGGCTAAATCGAAACGAATCCCTGTCCATATTGAACCGCCGCCCGCGTTCGATCGTTTGGTGCCGACTGGAAATCACCAGGGTGTGATTGCGCTCATTGCCGCGAAATCCTATGACACGACGGAGCAGATTCTCGAGCGGGCGAAGACGCGGGGCGAGAAACCATTTCTCGTGCTGCTTGACGGAGTCGAAGATCCACACAACTTAGGCGCGGTCTTGCGGACGGCTGAAGCGGCGGGTGTCCATGGGGTATTTATCCCAGAACGCCGCGCAGTCGGATTGACATCGGTGGTAGCGAAAGTATCGGCCGGGGCGCTCGATCACATCTCTGTCGGGCGAGTGGGCAATCTGATTCGTCTGATTCAGGATCTCAAAGAGGCAGGTCTGTGGGTGTATGGCGTGGATCCACAGGCGGAGAAACTCCATACCGACATCGATATGACCGGGCCGATCGCGTTGGTCCTTGGAGGAGAAGGAGAAGGCATTCGTCCAGGTGTGCTGGGGGAATGCGACGATCGCATCAGGATTCCAATGCAGGGCCGCGTGCAGTCGCTGAATGTTTCTGCTGCAGCGGCCGTCATGCTGTTCGAAGTGGTTCGACAGCGTCGCAAAGGTGTCGTGCCACCAGCGAAAGCTACCGAATCTTGATCGTCCCGTCTTGGATCGCGGTTTTGAGCAGCTGAGCGGTGTTCGACACACGCATCTTCTTCATCATATTGGCCCGATGCGCCTCGACGGTCTTGACGCTGATCTTGAGCCGTTGACCGATTTCCTTGTTCTTGAACCCAGCCCAAATCAGTTCAAGAATTTCCTGTTCCCGGCTGGTGAGCGATTCAGGCCGCTTCTTGCGGGGCGGCGGGATCAGATTGGCCAGAGAAGATTTGGTTTTCGTCTTTGCAGTCCGTGTCATTATCTTGTTCTCCTTTAACGAATAACAGAGTACGGTATAATTCACTGTGACGGAGAAGCGCCCAAGGATAAACCCTAGCCCCGCAAGCCACAAATTATAAGGGCTCTCTCGCCATAAGTAAACTAGAGGATATCGGCCAGAGTGAAGTTACCTAATTTATTTCAATTGGCATGTGAAACGACTCGGGTGTTCCCAGCCGGAGTCTGTTCCTGAGTCGATTATGTATGAATGGTCTCTCTATCTTCTGGTCGGGATCCTCGGCGCGTTGATCGGTAGTTTTCTCAACGTGTGCATCTTCAGGCTGCCCCGCGGCGAATCGATCGCCTGGCCCGGTTCCCATTGCCCCTCGTGCGCCCACGCTATCGCGTTCTACGACAATATTCCTCTGCTGAGCTACCTCTGGCTTGGTGGACGCTGCCGGGCTTGCCGCGCGCCAATTTCGATACGCTACCCCATCGTTGAAGCCACCAATGCCCTCGGCTATCTCACAATCTTATGGTCCTTCGGTCCAACCTGGACCGCTGCCCTCTATGCCCTGTTGTTTTCGGCATTGGTCGTGGTGACGGGAACGGATCTTACCCATAAGATGATCCCCAATGTCATTACCCTGCCCGGAGCGGTGGTCGGACTCCTTGGCGCAGTCACCGTCCTGCCGGTGGGCGTGATCAATTCGGTACTCGGTCTCACCGTGGGAGGTGGCCTCCTTTGGCTCCTGGCTTGGTTGAGCCCCTATCTTTTCGGCAAAGAGGGAATGGGGGGTGGTGATATCAAATTGCTGGCGATGATCGGTGCATTTCTTGGCTGGAAGCCTGCACTCCTCACCATTATGATTGGCTCGCTCACTGGTTCAATCATCGGCGTCAGCTTGATCGCTCTGCGCATCATCAAGCGTGACGACTACATTCCCTTTGGCCCCTTCCTTGTGTTGGGGGCCCTCCTCTCCATGTTTTTCGCCCAACCGCTCCTCGATTGGTATCAAGGTCTTCTTGGCCCCGCCGACTGACAATCTCTCTGTATCTCTTCGGGCAAATCCCTGTATCTAATAGTGAGCGACTTCTCTGGTTTTCTTCCTGCTTCTTGACCAGTGCACAAGCCTGTGCTGCCTCCATATTTTCTCGTGATTACGCGAAAACGCGCGGACCTGCGAAGTATTCCGTTCCTGCTCCTCACAAATGTATTCAGTCATCTGGGCGTGGTCCAACTTGGGCACGGGTCTTGGAGACTGCGCTCATCCTCGTAAGTGGAATTCTGCTATGGGAGTGGGCATGCCAAGAAAGCGACAGATACAGGAACACGGTTGGACTCTGACGGAGTTTCTCATCGTATTGGCGATCCTGGGCATCATGAGTATGTTGGCTGGGCCGAGTTATCACGCAGTGGTTGCAAGGGCACAGGCGCGTAGCGCCACCACAGAGATTGCGTCGGAACTTCGGCTTGCGAGACAACTGGCGATGGCCAGGCGAGAGCGCCTTCGGGTCATATTCGACCGAGAGGGCCGTACCATCACGCTTCGCCGCGCCGATGCCGAGGACATCCTGCACGTCTACCAATATGCAGACAAGGGGGTGGTCGTCGACGAGCCGACGGCGGGTCCTGAACTTCTGTTTAATCCTAGTGGTCGGTCGGCGAGCCCTACAACCATTCGCGTGCGAGACAGTCTGGGCGGGGAAATCACATTTACCGTGAGCATCACCGGAAGAGTGTCCGTCTCATGACGCGAGATCGATTATGCCGTGCAGAGGGCGGAGCTGGGTTTGCCGAAGTGTTCGTGGCTCTGGCGTTGACGATGATCGGATTGGCGGGTGCGATGGGGGCTTTTCAGGCTGCTGAACGGAGTCTTCGAATGGGCATGTTGGCGACGAGGGCTCTGGCGATGGCGGAATCGCGGATCGAAGCGAAACGAGCGGCGAGATGGGATCGTCTCTTGCTAGATGATCTGAATTACGATGGTATCCCGGACCTTGTGATGCATGACGATGGAACAGGAGGCGATGTGCTGGCGGGTGATGGGGTGTATTCCGGTAGTTGGGATCAGGACGGCGTCCATCTGATCTGGACAGTGACGCCGAGCCATTCTGGCTCAGTGTCGGCCTCTGGGCATGTCCTCATTGATGCGCGCGCAGTGTATGCAGCCGACGAGGGTCCGCACGAGGTACGAATTGGTACCCTGCGGGCCAATCCCGTGTTCGTTGGAGGTCCGTAACATGCCATCACTCGTGGTGGACGGAATGCAGACAGGACAGCGGATGAGTAGAGCGTGCCATAGAATGCGGACAGAGGTAGGGACCAGCCTGACCGAGCTGATGTGTGCCATGGTAGCTGGGTTGGTCGTCTTGGGCGCCACGCTTCAGGCCATGTCCTATTTTCAACATCGATTTATGAAGCAACAACATGAGGTCGCGCAACAACAAGATCTTCGCCTTGGGTTAGAAGTTCTTGAAGAGGAGTTGCGGCTGGCAGGATCCGGTTCTCTCACCATTACCGCATCGGACACAGTGGAGTTTTCGGCGAATCTGCAAGGCCTTTCGACGACGGTCACCGCCGCGTCGGAGATCGGCCAGACAGCTCTATCGGTCGAAGACGGGCGAGGGTGGGAAGATCGGAAAACCATTGTGGCATGCTGGGCCGAGCACTGCGAGACACTTGCTCTGGCACATGATGGACAACGGCGCGTGCTTACGGTGACGCAGCCGCTGACACGTGTGATTCCATCAGGAGCCTTTGTCTTTCTCCTGAATCATGTCCGCTACTACAGCCGTCTCGATGACCAAGGTGTGTTGAGGCTGCTTCGACAAGTCGATGGCGGCGCGAGTGTCATGGTCAAAGATATCCGAGAAGTGCGGTTCTCCTACTGGGATGAAAACGGACAGGCTGTGACACAACCCGCGTTCGTCAAGTTGGTCGTTGTTGAGGTGATGATGTCCGACCAAGGGATTCGTGCGGTCCGGGGAATCAGTCTCAGGACATAATGGCGGCATCTTCCAATAAGCATGGAAGTGAGGATAGGGGGATGGGAGAACGGGGCGCATCAGCATTCATGAATCAGTGCGACAGGGGTCACGTGCTTCTCGCGGCGCTCATGCTGATCTTTCTGCTCGGGGTCGTCGGCATGACGTCTCTGTATCTGGCAGGTCAAGATGGACCGGGCGTCAGTGCCATGAGAGAAGACAAGCTTGCGCAACAGCTGGCCGACGGGGCCACCGATGTGGTGATGAGTTGGTTCCACGATCCGGGTGCCACACCTATGGCGGTTGCTGGATTGCTCGCCAAACGTCAAGGGGACCTTGGGGGCGGGCCGTCATTCTTCGACGTAGCCGGACGTTCGCAATTTGTCGGGACCGCCGATCGCCCGGACATCCTCCTTGATGCGGCGAACCAGGCGGATAATCAGGTGCTCAACAATTCGCCCAGCGGCTTTCACCACTTGCTGGAAGGACTTGGCCGAATCAACAAAGTGAAAGTGTATGGTCCTCTTCAGCCAGGATTGCTGGGTACGGTTGAAGTCACGGCCACGACGGCCGACCACAAATCGGTCGCACGAACGGTTCAGGTTCAGCTTGGGGCTGTGTCAATTCCCCCAGTTCGCGCGGCGGTACAAGTTGGACAGACTCTCGGCACCATGCAGCCAGGCGATGCATCTCCCGTCATGGTCCATTGGGGTGATCTACGGGCGTTGGGCGATCTTGTAGTTCAGCGGGTCGAAGACCTTGCCCTTAAGAGCACTGCGGCCCCGGTCACTGGTCAGTCGTATGCCGAGATGCTATATGCGCAAGATCGGTGGACGGAATATTGGATAGGAGGGACTGTTTCAGTCATCGCTTCAGCGCCCGGCCAAGGTGCGAATCCACCATTTTCTGAAAACGTGCACCTGCGTCAATATCCGACGCCAGGAGTCAGACTCGACCAGTGGGATTACGACTCGATCAAGAAGATCGCGCTGCGCTGGGGGACCTATTATCGACTCGATCATGCGGGACTGCTTCATCCGCAGGGGGCTTCAGACTCGGATCAGGGAGTCAGGCCCGCAGATGTTCTGGAATCTCAAATCGTCGGAAACCATCGTGGATTGGTCTTCATCGACACCGTCGATGGGCAAGCTCCGCGTGTCGATAATATGGGAACGCTGGTGCTGGACACGGACTATGTTGAAGGGGTTCTGGTCGCGCAAGGTCATGTGGTGCTCAGGCCTCGTGAAGTAGGAAAATCTGTCCCGGTCCTCAGTCCAGCTTCGCCTGGGACACAGTCGCTCGGGGCAAGGGTGCCGGTGCAATTATCCGGCATCCACGTCAACGGTGTGCTGTATGCAGCGGGTGCGATCAGGATTGAACGATCCGTTCGCTTGTACGGGGCGATGATGGCAAAACAGAGTGTGACGTCGATCGGAACCGGTACCGTCATGGAGGTCTGGTACAACGCCGATTTGGCGCAGGGACTCTTTCGGGGGCTTCCGGTTGTGTATCGGGCGCCTGGAACGTGGCTGGCGAAATACTAACGGGATGCTGAACAGTTTCCTCTTCTCACCCGCCCGACCTGCGTCTGCCAAGGCAGCCTCTTTGCCCAGGGACGTGCCTTTTCCTATGTTCCCATGCAGCGTTCAACCCCTTACCGCTGAGGGGGTTGGACCGGGGAGAAGTCTGACCTGTTTGAGCACCCTGCGTGGCGTTCTCACGCCGTCCATAATCAAGTGCATTCGTATATTGCCAGGGCGGTTAACATGTTTTTCAGCATCTTGCTAAAGGCTGGGAGTTGAGAGAAGACACCGGATATGACCGTCGATGCCGACATCCTGACTGGAGGAACGGGAAACAAGACTGAGGGGAGAGATGGCTCGTCCAATAAGAGGACCCATGGGGTGAAACCCTGTCGCACGATCGAGCAGAATGTGCTGGATGCATTGGTCTATCGGGGAATCATCAGCCAGGCCGACGTGCTGGCGGCAGTTCATGCTTCAAAAGGTAGCAACCTCGATCTCGAAACGGTCCTCCTCGACCACTATGGTATTTCGAAGCACGCCTTAGGGTCCGCTCTGAGCGATTTCTATCAATGCCCATACCTACCGTATGACGAACGAACGGTCATTGATGCCGACTTGTTGAAAACGCTCAACCTAGAATATCTTAAGAAGAATCTCTGGCTGCCGATCACCCGGCGAGGCTCACTCATCGACGTACTCACTAGCGATCCACATGATCTCGACAAGGGCTGGGATGTGCGGCGCACATTTCCTGGAATGACCATTCGCTATGCCGTAGGTTTGCGTCGGGACATCGAGCAGTTTCTCCATCTAGCCACAGGCCAAGGAGCCAGTGGGTCTATCGGCGCCATTCTTGGTGAGTTGATCAATGAGATCCATCTTGAGCCTGCCATCAACTCCGTATCCGGAGCGATCGACGAGAACGACTCAGCCATTGTGCGGCTGACCAATCAAGTAATAGCCGAAGCCGACCGCCTCGGGGCGTCGGACATTCACATCGAACCCTACGCAGATCGTAAAGACATGACCGTGCGCCTGCGGATCGACGGTACCTGTTTCACCTACATGAGGATTCCCGCGGCCAATCGACGTGCCATCGTATCACGCATCAAGGTCATGGCCAATCTCGACATCGCTGAACGGCGCAAACCCCAAGACGGCAAGATCAAGTACCGGTTGGCGAAGGATCGAGAACTCGAACTACGCGTCGCGACTTTGCCCACCTCAGGACAGGACGAAGATGTCGTGCTACGTCTCCTCACGGCCAAGCACCCGATGCCGCTTGACGCGATGGAATTTTCCCCCGCCATCTTACAGGCCATTCAGGCCATTGCAGAGAAACCGTACGGGATTATCTTGTGTGTCGGGCCGACTGGGTCCGGCAAGACAACGACCTTGCATGCCATTCTCAAGCAGATCAATACCGACGAACGAAAGATTTGGACGGCGGAAGACCCCATTGAAATAACCCAGGATGGTCTCCGTCAAGTCCAGGTCCATCCGAAGATCGGCCTCACCTTCGCGGCCGCGATGCGTGCCTTTCTGCGTGCCGACCCCGACGTCATCATGATCGGCGAAATGCGGGACAAAGAAACAGCCGACATCGCCATTGAGGCTTCCCTCACAGGCCACTTGGTGCTGAGTACCCTCCATACGAACAGCGCGGTCGAAACCGTGACCCGTTTGTTGGATCTCGGGTGCGACTCGTTCAACTTTGCCGACGCCATGTTGGGAGTGCTCGCCCAGCGCCTGTGCAAACGGATCTGCGCTCAGTGCAAAGAGGCCTATCATCCGAGTCGAATGGAGTACGACGAACTCGTGCAGCGGTATGGTCCGCAGAGCTGGCCCACACTCGGCATTGAGTACCGTGCCGATTGGAGGCTGTATCGCGGACGAGGCTGCGAAGCCTGCAATCAAACTGGCTTCAAGGGGCGGATCCCCTTGCACGAATTGTTGAGAGGATCGGAAGAGATGAAGCGGCACATCCAATCCAGAGTCAAGACCGAAGACATGTTCAGTCTAGCAATGCAAGAAGGGATGTCGACCCTGGTCCAAGACGGGATACGAAAAGTCCTTCTCGGAGAGACCACCTATCAGCAGGTCAGGGTCGTTGCAATGAAGTAAGTGAGCTGATCATTTCTTTCTAGAGGGCGCGGGAAGTAGGTCGGTTGGTTGGCAACTACTCAGAACGTATACGCCGGTTAGGAGAAAGTGTCAGTGGTTATTCGAGGGCCATTCGATTATTAAGGAATAGTTGTGTGACACCTATCCAGTCCAGCAACATGTCTTCGTAGAGTTTCAATTAGGTTACAAATCCTTTTCGCTCTTTGGCCGCCTCTCAGCACTTCCTTGGAAAAGCCATCCTGATTTCCGTCCGATTCTGAGCAAACCAGTCGCATTTTTCGTCGTATTCACGACCAAATTTTTGTCGTATTCACCGCGAATGGACACGGTATGAGCAGGAACCAGACCAGACTAAGTATTTGGAAAATCAAAACGGCATGTGCCTTGCTCACTGACAGAGGCAGGCAGAGTGTTGGAACATCCCTCATTCGCAACTGGGCTATATTGCCAGGCTTCTGCGAGGGAGGATAACAAAGGGGAGGAGTGATATGAACGCGATAAGTAGCCACATTCATTTCCGTCAAACAGCCGTCGGGATCCCCATGATTCGTGGGGCTGTCATGGCGGGGATTTTTGCAAGCACCATTCTGACGGCCCTTCCCTCCGTCACATTCGCCAGGGATAACAATGGAGATAACAATGGGAAGCACAGCTTGGTTCAGCAGCCATATGGGCTTAAAACGAAAAGTCCCTTCGCCTCGACCTTCCAGACAATAGATACGCTTCAAGCATCGAGGGATGCTCTCACTGCAGACATGGCGGCACTCAAGGCTCAAGTCGATCAGCTGACTACAGACAACACGAAGTTGAGACAAGACTTGACCGCTACGACTATTGCGTTGAATGCCGCAAAGGCTGATATTTCTACGGTGAGTAGTAAGGTGGTGACGCTGGAAACGAAAGCGGCTGACATCATTCCGGGTCTTGCTACGTACCTCAAGGTCGATAAAACTACCGTGCTCCAAGGTGTGAATGGACCCCATATTCTGATTACCGGAGCCAATGTCCATGTCCGCAGCGGCTCTGAGGCTACCGATAATAATGCGGCGCCTTATACAGGACTTGGGAACCTCATTATCGGTTATAACGAAAACACCATGCCCACGCCCACTCTCGTACGAACCGGTTCGCACAATTTGGTTGGAGGGAGCATGCATTCCTTCAGCTCATATGGTGGCATGGTATTCGGTTATCAGAACATGATCAGCGGACCATATGCCAACGTAGTCGGTGGGAGCGTAAATTTGGCACAAGGTACCAATTCAACCGTGTATGGCAGCACCTCGCAAAAGACAGTAAATATGAATTCCTACGCGCCGATTCAATCAGGACCACCGACAGGAGGGGGGAGATAAGTCATCGCGAGGTTTCAGCTGGATCCCCGCCAAGGGGGTCCAGCTCTTGTCACTAGGGTTTATGTAGAACCGGATATCTCCTTCTAGACGATGGTTCGCTGCAGAAATTGCTCCCTATAGTTGAAATTCCGTAACGTTGGCTCCGGCAGTCGCCTCTTGTAGTTTCATCCACATTAGGCCATCACTCAGACCCTCAGACGTCCAGCATTCTCTCTTCACGGTCCGTGCGTCTTATTCGTATGGAGAGCAGTGCGGCAACCCTCTCGCGCATATCGGTCCATGCGAACAGGGAAATTGACTGTCTGTCAATGCATCGGCAATCAACAACTATGGGCATTTGTCTCTCTTGACCGTAAACAATATTCCATCAGGATGATTACTTAAAAGTGCTGGAAAGAAACTGTACAGCTCCTGCGCCGAAAATTGTCGCTGAGTCTCGCGAAAAATGGCCAGCTAATTTCTTCCAAGAGCAGGCGTAGCTGTCAAATCAAAGGGTTATACAAAGAAATAAGGAGCCTCAGACGGCATGCTGTTTGCTCATCTTTGGGACGCGCGATGTATGGGCTATTCCATCATGAAGAAGATTAGGCGTCACAAGACAAGCCTGGCAAGCCCTGAGACGGGCTTCACGCTCATCGAGATGCTGATTGTAGTGGCTATTATGGGCATTGCCGTGCTCATTGCAGTCCCAAACTATTTAGTATGGCAATCTCGCTCTGAGTTAAGAGAGGCGGTCACGGAGGTACAGAACCAGCTGCTCCTGGCTCGCATGGCAGCCTTAAGCCGAAATACTCCTGTGACCGTAGCCATCAGTATCGTCAATGGTGCTGTACTGACGACGACGACGAATGCGGCAACGGGGGCACAAGTGTTGGCTTCCTCCAGCGTCCGGTTGCCTCATGTTGTGGACTTGAAAGTGGGTCCATCCGCCGCTTGGACATCAGCCGCGACGGCCAACGTCTCGTTTAATTCGATGGGCATGCGATCCGGCGGCCCTGGGCCGACATTGAACCAGGAACTCGCGATGGTCAATGACAAGGGCGTTCAATTTGCGATGAAGGTGACTCCGCGAGGCATCGTCAATTGGTGTCAGGACAGTGTTTGCTCCTAATCGAGGGCATGGTATCGGAGGCGCACAGTCAAGTGTCAAGAATCAATCATCAGTCAGGCTTCACGTTGATCGAAGGCATGATAGCGGCGGCGATCCTTTCGGTGGGCGTCTTGGGGGTTGCCGGCATGCAGGGGATTTCATTGACTCGCAACGTCGATTCGACCGAGTTAACCCGTGCGACCAACTTGGCTGCGGAGATGATCGAGCGGATCCAGTACAACCGTAAAAACATCGCACAATATGCCATCGATACAG
Source organism: Nitrospiraceae bacterium (assembly GCA_035607135.1). Lineage (GTDB taxonomy): Bacteria > Nitrospirota > Nitrospiria > Nitrospirales > Nitrospiraceae > Palsa-1315. The sequence goes on along the minus strand of DATNCR010000244.1, from coordinate 3,048 downwards.
CCAATGCCACCGTGTGTCCACAGAGCGCAGCGACTCAGGCAATGGCAAAAGGCGACTGCGACCAGTGGGTGGCGTTGCTCAGTAATCCACAGGCATCAGGACTGGTGAACGTACGTGGAGTGATTGCCGTGCCCGCGACGCCGGTGGGAACATTGGCGACGCTGTTAAATCAATATCCAGTCACGGTGACGGTGTCCTGGACCGGCGCGGCAGGCGAGACCAAAGTGGCTCGACCCAAGCAAGTCGTGTTGACGACGACGATTTCTCCGGAATGAGAGATCGAGGAGAGGACGCATTCATGGTCACGCAGGGGAATATTCGAGGAAGCCAACAGGGGATGACGCTCATCGAGCTCATGGTCGGCGCCCTGGTGGCTACTATTATAATCGCCGCAGGGTATGCGGTGTTGACGTCTTCCAGTAAAGCGTTGACCACGAACGAACAGACGGTTGAAACGCAACAGAATGTCCGCATGGCGATGGAATTTCTGTTCCGAGATATCCGGCAGGCCGGTTTCGGGATGAATGGCCCGGTTGGGAACTGTCCCACAGCGATCGTACCCGCCGATAACAACACCGCTGGCCAGGATCGCGGACCGGATCGGGTCAGTTTGGTAGTGCCCGTGGGAAATCCGGTGGGAACAGTCACGGACCCGCCTTGGATACTCAACAGCGATACAACCGCAGGGTTTAATCTGGTTGCTCTCCCTTCAGCGCTCGCCGTCACCAATATGGTGAGCGAAGCAGGCGGAAGTCTCACGGCGCCGAGTGCGACCATCTCAATCGGCGGAGCGATCACCACGACAGTGACGGCATCAGGCGGGGCCAACCTGACGGTGACAGCGGTTCCAGCTCCGACCGCATTCAAAAGGAATACGCCGATCTACCTGTTGCAATGCATCACCTATCAAATTATTCCGCCTCCCGATCCGGGCAACCTCTGCGCCGGACGGTCACCCTGTCTGGTTCGCGGAGTAGCCGGAGGAGTGACGGCTGGTGTGTTGGATTGTACGACCCTAGGAAGCCGGTGCACGTCTATCGCTGACGAGATCGAGGACATCCAGTTTGCCTATGGGTGCGACGGATGCGTCGCCGCGGTCAACAGCGGCACTGCCGACGGCATCATCGATAACCAGGGGGGCGCAGCGGGGTTCGACCAAGCGGACTTTGTAACGAATAGCGCCTGGGCTACAGCGCCGCTGACAGCCGACAAAATTCAGCTGGCCCAGTTGACGATCGTCGGGCGGCAACGGAGAGCGGATCAGGGATTCGGAGAAAGCAATCAGCAAACGGCGCAGGGGACGGCACTGCAGGTGAGCGACCATCTCCATTCTGATGGCGTGTTCGTGGCTGGAGACTATGCCGCGTTGACGCCTCCCTATACGTCGACCCGTCGGCGCTTGCTGACCAGGACGATCGAGTTACGCAATCTGAGACACTAAGGAACGGAAGCGTGAAACACTACAGCCCCTCGATTCACAGACCTGGTTTCAGGAAGAACCAACAGGGCATCGCAATGCTCAGCATCCTGATGCTGATGCTGATACTGACCGTCCTTGGAATTGGCGCCATGACAATCACGGGGATTGAAAACCGTGTTACCGGCTTCGCCAGTTCCATGGAGGCCTCCTCCGCAGCGTCGGATGCCTGTGTCTCGACGGGGGTGAAAGTCATCCAGCAAGTACTCGACGTGTCCAACGGCATGTCTGTGCCCACGGCGCTGTTGGATAATCAGATCCCGCCTGGGCCGGTGCCGTCCGCCAATAAGGCCCAGCTGGAACTGGAAATCAGCGGAGATTCGACCGCTGCCGCCGACGCCCCGATCGGACCGCCGTTTCCCCCCGGCATTGTCGCCGCCGTGCCCAATTTAGTTCAAACGGTCGGCGCCTATTCCGTGGCGGGAGACATTGACTTTCTCTATCGCAAGCCGCGGGCTGGGTCGGGCCAGCAGTTCGGCGCCGCCTACGATGGAACGGCCGTGGGCGGCGGTGCGGGTGGCGTGGATATGTTCTACCGCGTGGACTGTGTCGCGACGAATACGACCAGCGGAACGAGCAGTCGCATTACGGCTATCTACTCCTGTCTCTACAACGATGGCTGTACGAGGAAACTGTGATTGTGAAGCATGATGAAGGTTCACCTGCTCCCATGAAGGACGGCGGTGGTGCCGGCCCTTCGAGCAACACCGGGAGGATCGCATGAGGAACGAAAATCGAGTGACACGAGGATTATGGTCGTGGGTAGTCATGGCCGTCGGTATGATCGCACTGTTGAGTGCCCCAGCGAGGGTGTCCGCCCAGAACATGGCGGACTACACCAACTATCCGATCTTCCTCAGCCAGACCGTGCCGCCGAATATTTTGTTTCTCGTGGATATGGGGAATGCAACCCTTGAAGCAGCTTACACCGGCACCAACCAGAGATATTGGATTTCGTTCAAAACCGGCACAGCCACGGCCAGCCTCTATGCATCCAACGTGACGGTCGATAGCCAATCTGGTGACGATCTCGTCGCAGTGGACAACAATGGAGTGGCGATCAATACGACGAACGTGACCTCTCCGGCCGACACGTTCGATCCGACCAAATCGTACTACGGGATGTTCGATCCCTTGCGCTGCTATACGACCGATTCCAACAGCTTCAACTATGCCTCCGTCAAAGCTACGGTTTCCGCCGCCTGCGGCAATAGCTATTGGGATGGCAATTTTCTCAACTGGCTGACGGCGCGGAAGAAAGATACGATCTATCAAGTGCTTGTTGGTGGGGAACCAATTCCGGCGCAGGCGAACCAGGACGGTACGGCCAATACGCTTGACACCGATTCCAAGACCGGTGAAAACGGCAGCACGAATACCTGTGGAAACAACAGCAAGACCTGTTGGCGTTTTGTGAAGTTTGTGCCCTCGGCCACGCTCTGGCCGACAGGAAGCACGGCGCGCGTCCCGACAACCTTGGGGGTTGCGACGGTCAACCTCAATGGGGGCGGAACCGTGACGACCGGCATCTTCTTCGGAGTCGGAGAGGCCACCATCTACATTAATGACGA
>DATNCR010000232.1:0-2211 GCA_035607135.1 Nitrospiraceae bacterium | reverse complement strand
CTTCCCACGCATGACGGCAGCATTGGATCGGTCTGGGTGGTGCCGCGATCAGTCGCTCGCAGCCTATTCGCCGGTCTATCACTACATGTGGAGTGGAGTACTGGGTTATTGGTGGATGGAGCTTCAGGGGGCCTTGTGTCTTTTCGCACAGTCACCGGACGGCTGGTTTATGCCACTGCCTCCGATCGGAGCCGGCTCGATCGAGGCGCCGCTGTCTCAGGCGATGAAGCAGATGAGACGTTGGAACGGTGATTCTCCAGTCAGCCGGGTTGAAAACGTGCCACCGCATTTGGCACCAGAGTTGGAACGGCTGGGATATCGGGTGACGCCCAAAGAACCGGACTATCTGTATCGCGCGACGGACCTCGCGGCCTTATCAGGCGACCGGTATAAATCTCAACGCGCATTGTGCAATCGATTCGAGCGAGAGCAGTCGTGTGAGGTGGGCTCCTATCAGGTTGGCGATCGTCAGGGCTGTCGTGCCCTGCTAAGGGAATGGTCAGGGCAGAAGCAAGGGGAAGGGCTTGATCCGTTCTCTGCGATGTTGCTGGCTGATGCGGTTCCGACTCACGAAGTAATCTGGTCGCAGGCGTCGGCCCTTCGAGTGACGGGAAAGGTCGTGAGGATTCACGGTCGGATCTGCGCCTATACCTTTGGCTACTGGCTGACGAGCGCGACATTCTGTGTCCTCTTAGAAGTCACGGATCGGACCCTTCCAGGTCTGGCACAGTATCTCTTTCGGGAGACCTGCCAGACGGCTGTGACAGAGGGGGCTGAATACGTGAATGCGATGGATGATGCAGGTCTTCCCGGATTGCGCGCATCGAAACAGGCCTATCATCCTGCCATGCTGATTTCCAACTTCGTTGCTTCCCCGGCGCGTGAATCATGAAGACCTCAAGGGCATTATCATTTCTCGATCTTCGCCGCTATCGCTGGTTGCCCCACCTCCTTGTCGTCATGACCGTATTCGCGCTCCTCGCCGGTATCGTCCTGATTCGGTTCGTCGAACAGAGGTTTGTAGGGGTGACGGGAGGAGAGCTCACGCTGGCCGCCGTAGAAGTGGCCGAGAAACTCGACCGTATGCTGTTCGAACGCCGAGGCGATGTCCTCATGATGGCCCGGGCATTTTCGTCGCGAACCTCAGATCTGCAATATCTGTCCGAGTATCTGAAGTGGATGCAGAAGGAGTATTCCCCGGTTTACCTGTCGCTCGCGGTTCTGGATGGTCAGGGGACAGTCGTGGCTGCGACAGACACGTCGCTGGTAGGACGCAACTATGGCCGTGCCGCATCGTTTACCACTGTGCGTGCGACCCAACAACTCAACGTGACGGATGTCGCGGTGCAGGAAACAGGGGAGAGTGGTGTCGAGACGATTACGTTTACCGCCCCGATTCTTAACCCTCAAGGCGCATTCCTAGGTGTTGTGACATTGCAAGTGGGAATCCCATTTTTGGAGGAAGTGACCACCAGGACGATTCGCTCGCTTGAAGCTCAACGGGGAACGAGCGAGCGGATCGAATATAAAATGTTGACGCGGCAGGGCAGGGTGTTTGTCGATTCAGATCTGTTGCACAAGGGGGGCTTCAATCTCAAAGAACTTGGACTTCCTTCGGCCCTGTTGAGTGAAGCCGGCATACCAGGGTTTATCGAAGAACTGCATCTGCAGCGGCATGTTCAAGTGGTGACTGGTTATGCCCAGACCAGAGGGTTTGGAGAATTTGCCGGGCTGGAATGGTCCGTCCTAGTGCGAATGGAGCGACAGGAAATCCTGGCGCCGATTCATGCCTTCTTGTGGAAAGTCGGGATCATAGGCGGAGCGGTCTGGCTTCCCATGCTGGGCCTGTTGTTTTGGGCCACGGCTCGCTTGCGCGCCGAACATCGGCAAGCACAACAGGAAAGTGCCTGGGCAAAAGCCGCTGAAGCGGCGTTGCTCCAGAGTCAGGAGCGGAATCGGGCCATCGTCGATACGGCGCTTGACGGGGTGATCACCATCGATTCGACCGGGATCGTGACCGATTGGAACGCACAGGCGACGGCGATTTTTGGGTGGTCCCGTGAAGAAGCGTTGGGGCGAGCCCTCTCCGAGACCATCATTACTGAAGGGGATCGTCAGGCGCATGAACAGGGCATCCGTGAATTTCTCCGAACAGGGACTGGCCCGATCTTGAACCGCCGGATTGAAATTGTCGCCCAACACCGGGATGGC
>DATNCR010000221.1:0-17508 GCA_035607135.1 Nitrospiraceae bacterium | reverse complement strand
GGGATACAGAATGTTTTGTGTAGATTCAGATGGCAGACGTCCGCGCCGATGTCCCCTGGTCGACAGAGCCCTACCTGTGCGTTCATGTTGGCACCGTCCATATAGACTTGCCCGCCGTGCGTATGAATGATCTGACAGATGCGCCGTACGTCCGCCTCGAAGACACCGTGCGTCGAGGGGTAGGTCAACATGAGCGCGGACAGCCGATCACGATGCTGAGCGGCCTTGGCTTCAAGATCGGTGACATCCACGTTGCCCTGTCGATCGCAGGCGACCGTCACAACCGTCATACCCACCATCGCCGCACTGGCCGGATTCGTGCCGTGCGCGGACAAGGGAATCAAGCACACATCCCGATGCTCTTCACCCTGGCTTCGGTGGTACGCCCGAATTAACATCAGTCCCGTATATTCGCCCTGAGAACCTGCGTTCGGCTGCAAGGACACGGCGGAGAGTCCGGTAATCTCAGCTAGCCAACTCTCCAGCTGATGGAACAATTCTTGATACCCTTTCGTTTGCTCAACCGGGGCAAAAGGATGAAGCCGTGAAAACTCGGGCCAGGTGACCGGCAGCATCTCGACCGTCGCGTTGAGTTTCATGGTGCAGGACCCCAACGGGATCATCGAATGGACGAGGGACAGATCCTTCGCCTCAAGACGGTGGATATACCGCAGCATCTCATGCTCCGCATGCGAGCGATTGAACACTTCGTGGGTCAGGTACGTGCTGGTACGGGCGAGATTTGCATGGAAACTCGTCGTGACATTCTGGCTCAAGGTCCTCATTTGAAAAGGTAGGCGATCATGGCCGACAAAGATTTCCATCAGGCGTTGGATTTCGTCCTCCGTGCTCACCTCATCCAGCGCAATGCCGATGGAGTGGTCCTCATGCCGGCGAAGATTGATGCCCGCTTCGTTTGCCCGAAACAAGATGGGTTCGGATTGCATCTTCGTCAGGCGAACTCGAATCGTATCGAAGTACGTTTCTGCTGCGACATCGAATCCGAGCTGCCGCAATCCCTCGGCCAGCACCACGGCCAGGCCGTGTACGCGCTCGGCAATCCGTCGCAAGCCCTCCGGTCCGTGGTAGACCGCATACATGCTCGCCATGATGGCTAAGAGCACCTGCGCCGTACAAATGTTGCTCGTGGCCTTCTCACGTCGGATGTGTTGTTCACGAGTCTGTAGGGAAAGGCGGTAAGCCGTTTTCCCCGTCACGTCTTTGGATACTCCTACGATACGTCCTGGGATTTGCCGTTTGAATGCCTCACCGGCAGAAAGAAACGCGGCGTGGGGCCCGCCAAATCCGAGGGGGACACCAAATCGCTGGCTGGAACCCACTGCGATATCGGCTCCGAATTCTCCCGGTGGACGTAAGAGGGTCAAGGCCAGCAGATCGGTGGCGACTACCACAAGAACTCCCGCCGCGTGGGCCTGTGTCACCAGCGCACTGTAATCCCCGACATAGCCGTCGGTGGCCGGATATTGGAGCAAAATACCGGCCAGCTGAGGGTTGGAAAAATCGATGGCCTGGGTCCGCCCCACGCGTAGTGTCATGCCAAGCGGTTCAGCCCGCGTCTGCATCACCGCAATGGTTTGAGGGTGGCAGTCCTGCGAGGCGAAGAACTCGGTCCGTTCGACGCCTGACGAACGGGATATGGCGAGGCACATCGCCATAGCCTCCGCCGCCGCCGTGGCTTCATCCAGGAGGGAGGCATTCGCTAAAGGCAAGCCGGTGAGGTCGGTCACCACGGTTTGAAAATTCACGAGTGCTTCCAACCGGCCCTGGGCGATTTCAGCCTGATAGGGTGTGTACTGGGTATACCAGGACGGGTTTTCAAAAATATTGCGTTGAATCACGCCGGGCGTGATGCAGTCGTAATAGCCCATGCCGATCAGTGAACGGTAGATCTTGTTTTCTGCAGCGATGGAGCGAATCTCTTGAAGTACGGCTTGTTCCCCGCGGTGAAGGGGGAGGTCCAATTCTTTCCGCAAACGAATATCGGCGGGGACGGTTGCCTCGCTCAGCTCCTCCAGCGAGCGCAACCCGAGCGTCGTAAGCATCTCGCCAGCCTCGGCGTCGGTGGGACCGAGATGGCGATGGATAAACGTATCGGTCGGGCTCAGAAAGTCCGGTGTGGCCATGGCGTTCGTCTTGTCCTTCGGATATGTGTCGTCGGTCGAGAGTGTTGTTTGATGGACTGGCTGACTTACTCGTGCACACCAGAATACCACGCTCACCCTCTCTTCTCCAAGGGCTGAGAGAAAGTTTCTGGACTTGCCTTCGGACTGAGAGTCACGTATGAGTGCGGACAATGAGCAGGAGGCTGAACAAGTCCGCTGGCATCAGAAGACCGTTCGTTTGGCTTGTCTGGTCTGTCTCGTTTTTTTGATGAACCAAACTAACCAGATAAACCAAATAAACTAGATAGCTAGACAGACCGGGTTTGTTCCGGACGTGCAAGCTGTGAAACTACACGACATTCTTATCATCGGTGCCGGTTTGGCAGGGATGAGGGCGGCGATTGCTGCACCGCCGGATCTCGACGTCGCCGTCATATCCAAGGTCCATCCGGTTCGCAGCCACTCAGTGGCTGCGCAAGGGGGCATCAATGCGGCGTTGGGAGAGAACGATTCCTGGGAAGCGCATGCCTTCGACACCACGAAGGGGGGACTCTATCTCGGCGACCAGGATGCGATCGAGGTCATGTGCCGCGAAGCACCGGACGACATTCTCGACCTGGAACGTTTGGGGGTCATCTTCAGTCGCGATGAGAAGGGACGCATCGCGCAACGTCCATTCGGTGGTGCGGGGTTCCCACGCACGTGTTACGCCGCCGATCGCACCGGCCATGCCATTCTCCACGCCATGTACGAACAATTGCTCAAGCGGCGCATTGCTGTGTATGAAGAGTGGTATGTCACGGCGTTGATTGTGGAAGACGGCATCTGCCGGGGAGCGGTTGCATGGGACCTGATCCACGGCGGGTTGCACGCGATCGGGGCCAAAGCCGTCATCTTGGCTACGGGAGGCAGCGGGCGCGTGTTTCTCACGAGCACGAATGCCGTGATCAACACCGGTGACGGCATGGCGCTCGCCTATCGTGCCGGTGCCCCACTAAAAGATATGGAGTTTGTCCAGTTCCATCCCACCACGCTCAAGGGCACGGGTATCCTCATCACCGAAGGCGCTCGCGGAGAAGGAGGCTACCTCCTGAATACGCGAGGTGAACGGTTCATGAAGACCTATGCCCCGCAGCAGATGGAATTGGCCACTCGCTCCACGGTCTCATTGGCAATCGGGCAAGAAATCCTCGAAGGCCGGGGGGTCGACGGGTGTGTCTTGTTGGACTTGCGGCACCTGGGACGCCAGCGGATTTTGGAACGGCTCCCTCAGATCAGAGAACTTGCCATTGAGTTTGCCGGCCTCGATCCCATCGAGACCCCCATTCCCGTCCGTCCCGGCGCGCACTATCAGATGGGCGGCGTCCAGACCAATCAATGGACCGAAACGGGCATGACCGGCCTCTATGCGGCCGGTGAATGTGCCTGCGTCAGTGTGCACGGCGCCAATCGACTCGGAGGGAATTCGCTCCTTGAAACAATTGTGTTCGGGCGGCGGGCCGGAATTCGAGCCGGTGAATATGCACGAACCGTCGCGCCACAGGCACTCACAACAGATCAGCTCACCATCGAGGAGCGTCGCGTCGAGCGTCTATTAGCAGAAAAGGGAACAGTCCGAGCCTGGCAGATTCGGGAAGAACTTGGCCAACTGATGAGCCTCAATCTTGGTCTCGTTCGGACTCACGAGTCCATGTCTGCTGCAATATCGGCACTCACTGCACTGACCCATCGTGCTGCCTCTATGACGGTGCAGGACAAAGGCCATGTGTTTAATACGGATCTCGTGCAAGCCTTCGAGCTCCAGTCCCTTCTCGATGTGGCGGAGACGATCGTCGTCACCGCTCTCGCCAGGAAGGAAAGTCGTGGGGCCCATTACCGGTCGGACTTCCCGGTCCGTGACGATCAGCAGTGGTTGAGACACAGTCTTATCCGGCGGACTCCTGAGGGAACGGCCTTGGCCTATGAGCCTGTGACCGTCACACGCTTCCCACCGAAATAGTCGCTCCCCTGGGAGGCTGCGGATGTTCCCTAGATCCGGCTAGACAAATCGTAGGCACAGGTTTGGTATAATCCTCCATCGATAGCCATGCGTATTCTAGTCATTGAAGACGAAACCAAGGTCGGTTGCTTTATCAAGCGCGCGCTTGATGAGGAGAGCTACGCTGTGGATCTCTGTGAAGACGGGGCGAAGGGCTTGCAGATGGCTCTCGACACGAATTACGACTTATTGATCGTCGATTTGATGTTGCCGTCATTATCCGGCTTGGACATTCTCAAGGGTGTCCGTCACGCTCGGATTCAAACTCCAATCCTGATTCTGACCGCCCAGTCTCAAGTAGACCAGCGCGTCAAAGGTCTTGATGCGGGAGCGGATGATTACCTCACCAAGCCTTTCGCCATCGACGAATTGCTCGCCCGAATTCGTGCGCTCCTTCGCCGCGGCTCGACCGAGAGTCCAGGCGTGCTCCAGATCGACGATCTGGCATTGAATCCGGCCACGCGCGAAGTGACCAGAGGCGGTCAGCGGATCGACCTTACCTTGAAGGAATATGCCCTGCTCGAATATCTGATGCGCCATACGGGCCGCGTGTTGACCCGTCCCATGATTTCGGAACATGTGTGGAACCAGGACTTTGACACGTTCACCAATGTCATCGATGTCTACGTGAATTATCTCCGCAACAAGATCGATCGTGGACGCTCAAAGAGGCTCATTCACACGATTCGCGGAAGCGGATATATGCTGAAGGCCGACTGATGCCGCTTCGTGTCCGGCTCACGCTCTGGTACGGCACAGCCCTCGCGCTCATCCTCATCATCTTTTCGACCATCCTGTATGTGATCACCGCGCGCAGCCTCCGTGATGCGGTCGATCAATCGCTGGAAGAAACCGCCGCAGCGGCCGTTCGGTCGCTGGAAGAGCGCGGATTCCTTCCGTTGATCGACGAAGACGAACTCATGTCTCAGTTCCCCGAACTGGCGCGCATCGATAAGTTCTTCCAGATCTTCAGCCCCTCCGGCACCATTACCATTCGTTCGCCGAACGTCAAACAACATGAGATGCCGCTGAGTCGCCAGGCCTTGGACGTGGCCATCTCAGGCCGCATGCTGTTCGAATTCGCCAACTATCCCAAGGAACCGCCGTTGCGCCTTGTCTCGGTTCCCATCATCTACCGGGGCAACCTGCTCTATATCATCCAGGTCGGTACCTCGATGGACTCTGTTGAACAGACCCTGACCCGTCTCATGGTCGTGCTCCTCGTCAGTATGCCCATTGCCGTCGCTGTGTCGCTCGCCGGCGGCTGGTTCATGGCCGGCCGAGCCCTGCGTCCGGTCGATGCGATTACGGTGGCCGCCCAACGCATTGCCGGAGGGGATCTCACACAACGACTGACTGTCCCGTCCGCGGCCGACGAAATAGGCCGTCTGACCAAGACGTTTAATGACATGATCGACCGACTCGAAACGTCCTTTCGGCAGATCCGTCAGTTCAGCAGCGATGCGTCGCACGAACTGCGCACCCCGCTGACGGTGATGAAGGGGGAGACCGAACTCGTACTTCGTCGTCCTCGCGAAACCGAAGACTACAAAGTCGTTCTGGAGAGTAATCTCGAAGAAATCGATCGCATGACGCGTATCGTGGATGAGTTGCTCTTTCTCTCCAGGGCCGACATGGGCGAGGTGAAGATGGAACACGTGCCGGTCCCACTGGACATGCTTGTCGAGGACCTGCACCGGCAGGCCTCGCTGTTGGGACAGGAACAGGACATCGAGGTCGTACTGCGAGCCACCGCGCCGGCAGTGGTATTGGGAGATGAACTCCGCTTGCGCGAACTCTTTCTGAATCTTCTCGATAACGCGGTCAAATACTCTCGCCCCGGCGGCATAGTCGACATCGCGCTGACGATCGAACAGACTCACGCACGGGTGACGGTGACCGATCACGGCATCGGGATCGCGAAAGAGGATCAGGCTCGGATCTTCGACCGGTTCTATCGCACCGATGACGCGCGGGCCCATACGAAGAAAGGCACGGGCCTTGGGTTGGCCATCTGCGCTTGGATTGTTGAATCCCATCGCGGGCACCTCGAAGTCCAGAGCAAGATCGGCGAAGGTTCGAGTTTTACGGTCATACTGCCTCTGGCTCCAGCATCGACCCACCGCATGTTGAAAAAGGCCGCCAGCGTCACGGATCGTAGCGCGTGAAGCGGAGGCAACGTGCAGTCTCGGCTTCGCCGCTGGAGGTTTTCGCGAAGAATCTTCATGAATAGTGCGCCTTAACGATTTCTAATTCCTTCCTAATACTCTTCTCATTGCCGACTGGTACGGTATTCACGAAATTGGACGTCGTGACATATCCTCATCTCGTATGAGCAACCGCAAGGAGGAAATCATGAGACAGATCGTTCGTCGGACTATTGGATGCGCCATTGCAGTGGTGGTGCTGAGCACCCCTCTGATGTGGGGCAGCCAATCGGTATCCTCTTCCCATGCATCGAGTCCAGCTACTTCAGTAGCGGCGCCGGTTGCCCTCACGAGGAGTGCCGCGCCATCGAATGGATTTGCAGAAGTGGCGAAAGCGGTGACACCGGCGGTAGTCAACATTAGCACCGTGACCGTCGAGAGGGTGTTGGATAGCAGGGGCGTACCTGATGAACTGCGCGATCGAATGGAAGAGTTTTTTGGAGGACCGGGGGGACCGTTCGGGCCGCGCGAATTTCGTGGACCGCAAAGACCTGGCCCTGGTGAGCCACGAGAGCATCGGAGTAGCGGGCAGGGGTCCGGCGTCATCGTCTCACCAGACGGGTACATCCTAACGAACAACCACGTGATTGACGGAGCTCGGACTGTCACCATCACGCTGCCGGATAAGCGGGAATTCAGAGGCAAGATCGTCGGGGCAGATCCGAAAACAGATCTCGCCGTCGTGAAAATCGATGGACAAAACCTTCCCACGGTCTCTTGGGGTGATGCCACACAATTGCAGGTGGGGGAATATGTGCTGGCGGTCGGAGATCCCTTTGGCCTGAATTCCACTGTCACCCTCGGCATCGTGAGTGCCCTGGGTCGAGGCCATATGGGCATCACCCAATACGAGGACTTCATTCAAACGGACGCGGCAATCAATCCTGGGAATTCCGGTGGCGCCTTGGTCAATACGAAAGGCGAATTGGTGGGGATCAATACAGCGATCTTCTCTCAAACCGGTGGCTATCAGGGCGTCGGTTTTGCGGTTCCCACCAGCATGAGCAAGCCGATTTATGAGAGCCTGGTGAAGTACGGGAAGGTTGTACGTGGGTTTCTCGGCGTTTCGATCCAGGATCTGACCCAGGATCTGGCCAAATCGTTCGACATCAAAGACGCGAAAGGTGCCCTCGTCAGTGACGTAAAGGATGAAGGCCCTGCAGACCACGCAGGCCTCAACCAGGGAGATATCATCAGGACATATCAAGACTCACCCATCGACGACGCTGCGGCACTCCAGCGGCAGGTGACCAAGACGGCGGTGGGCACGAAGGTGACCATCCGGGTGATCCGTGACGGCCACGAGAAAGACCTCACGGTGACGATCGGCGAACAACCGGAGAGCACAAGGATCGCCAAGGCAGATGCCGGTGAGACGGAGTATGCCTTCGCCGGGGTGGCTGTTCAGGATCTCGATCGGGACACTGCGAAGGAACTCGGGGTCAAGGGGAAGGCACAGGGTGTAGTGGTCACGGCGGTTGAGCCGGACAGCGGCGCAGAGAAGGCCGGGGTGATGCGGGGTGACGTGATCCGGGAAATCAACCGGCACCCGGTGAAGTCGCTGAAGGATTTCGAACGGGTGTCGTCCGGGCTGAAGAAGGGCGAGAATGTCTTGATCCTGATCGATCGGCGAGGCAGCGCGGTGTTCCTCAGCGCCAAAGTCTGACGGTTACAATCACGACGATGGGGCAGTTATGGATAGTTATGGATGCTGCCCCCATCGTGTCTGTCTTCATCTTTATCTTTCCAAATTTCTTCCAAATCTTCCAAGCCGGATGCTCAAAAAGTTCGTCCGGCAAGGCCGCAACGAGTGAAGGCCCGAGGAGGTACCTACCGCACTTCGTGAGACCGTTCGCCCTTCTAATGGGTCTTGGTGAACGGAAAAGCCCCTCCAGTCCGAAACTCCTCCTCAACCTTGAGGGTCTGAACGATGTGAGAACGCCGCCGGCGGACTTTTTCAGCATCCGGTTAGTCGAATACCACGGTTTTTCTGCCATACACCAAGACCCGCCGTTCGACATGGCGGCGCACAGCCCGGGCCAGGACAATCTCCTCCAGATCCCGTCCCTTCCTCACGAGATCATCGACGGTATCCCGGTGCCCCACACGTATGACGTCCTGCTCGATGATGGGGCCTTCATCCAGATCGTCCGTGGCATAGTGCGCCGTCGCTCCGATGATTTTCACACCCCGGTCATAGGCCTGCCGATAGGGATTGGCGCCGATGAAAGCAGGCAGGAAGGAGTGATGGATATTGATGACTGGACAGCCGACTTGTGAAAGAAAGCTGGCACTGAGGATCTGCATGTACCGGGCCATAACCACGAGCTCGACACGGTGTTCCTTCAGCAAGGAGAGTACGTGCTGTTCCTGCTGAAGCTTGGTTTCTTTCGTCACGGGAAAGACGGAGAAGGGAATTTTGAACAGCTCGGCCCAGCCGGCACAGGTATCGTGATTGGAAATAATCACGGGAATCTCGATATGCAATTCGTCGCGTTTGTGACGTTGGAGCAGATCTGCCAGACAATGATCCTGTTTCGAGACCAACATTGCAACTCTCGTTCGGCGGCTTGAAGGGCGAACTTCATAGCGCATCTCGAACGTTTTTGCGACCGGAGCGAAGGCGGCTGGGATCTCATCGGGTGGAATCTGCAAACCCTCGGCGGCAAACTCCATGCGCATGAGAAACTCGTTCGTCTCTTCATCGGTATGATGATCCGAATCCAGAATGTTTCCGCCGAAGTTGTGAATGAAGCCCGAGACACGGGCCACAATCCCCCTGCGATCCTTACAATGAATCAGGAGGACGACAGATTCTTTTCGGTGTGCCAACGTGGGTCCCTTTTTCGAGATGAGAGTAATCGGTACAAGTGTAGCAGGCCAACAACGATACCGGCGGGAAATGATGCGAGCAGGATATTCAAAAAGGCCACGGTTTTCACCCGCCCAACCCTGGCGGTTATTTCACCCGCCCGCCCTGAGTCTGCCAAGGCAGCCCCTTCACCCAAGGACGCGCCTTGTCCCAAGCAAGGCCGCGGCGAGCTATCACTTATTTTTAAGGGGTGGGTGGGCGAGGGCCTTCAGATTTCCCAACTTCCCCAGAGGGAGCAGGCAGATTGTTCTTCACTGCGCGCATCGAGCGACCACCGCTTTATCGTGGGGGCTCTGCGAGCAAGAAGAACGGTCTGCCTGCTCCCTCACATCCTTCTAGGCCGCGCGTTGCGCGAGCAAGGGGATCGTCCCAGCTACCCCAATCCCCTTTTTCAGCATCCTGCTTAGGAGACGATGTGGCCTACAAGATCGTACAAAGCGGCATCCGTGATCTCAACCTTGACGAGTTCCCCTGCTGCGGCTGATCCATCATTGATATACACGACGCCGTCAATCTCCGGAGCCAGCCCTTCATGGCGTCCCTCGAGCAATAACTCTGTCTCCTCCGAGACCCCTTCGACCAACACCTCCATCACCGTGCCGATACGGGCTTGGCCTCGTGCCGCAGCAATCCCCTCTTGCACAGCCAGGATTTCATTCCTTCGCTCGTCCATGATCGACCGTTCGATTTTGTCGTCAAGCCCAACGGCCGGTGTGTCTTCCTCGTCCGAATACAGAAATACCGCGACCCGATCGAACTCGGCCTCTTCCACGTAATGCCTGAGCTCCTCAAACGCCTGTTCCGTTTCTCCAGGAAACCCGACAATGAAGGCCGTACGAAACGTAACGCCGGGAATGCGTGTCCGGATCCGATCGACGAGGGAGGTGATGGCGGCCCGATCACCGAGCCGGTGCATGCGTTTGAGCATCCGATCGTTGATGTGTTGAAGTGGCATGTCGATATATTTGGTGATCTTCTCTTCTCCTGCATAGAGATCCAACAGTTCGTTCGATACCTGTTGCGGATAGAGATAGAACGGCCTGATCCAGCGCAAGTCCTTCACCTTCACCAACTCGCGAAGCAGCGTGACCAGGCCGTGGCGCACACCAAGATCGACGCCATAATTTACCGTATCCTGAGAAATGAGGTTGACCTCTTTCACACCTTCAGCAGCGAGACGGGTCACTTCGGCCACGATCGATTCCACCGTACGGCTTCGCTGCTTACCCCGCATCAGAGGGATCGCGCAGAAGGCACAATTGCGGTTACAGCCTTCGGCAATTTTTACATAGGCACTATGGGCCTTTCCGAGACGCAGACGCGGCGCGTCTGCGTCATATAGGTAGGGAGGTTCGCTGATCCAGAGCCGTTGCTGCCGCTTTTTCGGCGCCAACAGATCCCGGCAAATCTCCGCGATCTTTCCGAACTCACCGGTTCCAACCACCCCGTCGAGTTCAGGCAATTGCTTGAGCAGGTCTCCTTGATATCGTTGCGCCAAACAACCGGCGGCAATCAATATACGGCAGGACCCTGATTGCTTCAGCTTGCCGTGTGCGATGATCGTGTCGATCGACTCCTGCTTGGCCTCTTCGATGAAACCGCAGGTATTGATGATGACCACTTCGGCTTTCTGTGGGTCAGCGGTCAAGGCAAATCCGTCTGTGACCAAGGTACCCAGCATGATTTCAGAATCGACCTGGTTTTTCGAACAACCCAAGTTGACGAAACCGATCGTCGTCTTCTTGCTGCCTGAGCGAGATGGGGTGATCAATCGTGAAACCATAGGGGGCAGTCTACGGGACGGTTGAAAAGCCTGTCAATCAACAGCACCTTGAGACACGGGCCGATTTTCCTACAGTGGACACATGATCTGCTCAGTTCAAGATGCATTTTTTCATCTTCTCCACTCCCTAGAGGGCGGAGAGGTTTGCTCCTTGACTGCGCGCGTCCAACGGGGCCCTTCTGAGGGCGCGCGTTGCGCGAGCAAGGGGAGCAACCTCCTTGCCCTCCCGTTCTCTCTTATGGCATCATGCCCCCCTCCTGGAGGGCGAGGATGGAGCATTTGCTCGAGTACGCCGGTTCCCTGCATATCTATCTTGGACCATACCGCGGGAACCCGATCGCCTTGTATTTAAAGCGGACGGAGGCCGGGTGCCAGATCGGCCCGAAGGTCTATCCGTGGAACGGGGTCGTCGGAAACGGAGAGACGCCGAATAAGGCGGCCGCGGATTTTGAGGAGAAATGGAAGTCAAACGGTCTCTCGACGGATATGTACTCCGGCCCTTCGTGGGAGGGAGGTATCAAGCCAGAAAGACCTGCTCCTCCCAAGCCGCCTGCAGCTCCGAAGCCGGCGGCACCCACTGCTGCATCGGCGCCAGCAGGCCAACCTTCCGCGCCTACAGCCCCTCCGGCTGCTCCTGCCGACAACACACAGGCTTCTGCTCCAACCTTGGTGCCTGAGCCAGCAGACACATCGAGCTAACTCACGTTACATAAGCAGGCTGTGGAAAATGATGTCGGACTTACGGCAATCCAATTATCCGCATGTCTGGAACGACAGGTCGCGATCTCGCAGGATCGTCGAGCGAGATAGGCTGGACGAGGAGAATAGGCTCCTAGATCGAACGTTTTGGAAGAGGGCCTCCAGAAGAGGGGCCAGCCAGTTTGCTGTGTTTTAGGCCATATCCCATGTAAACCACCACGCCGATGGCAGTCCAGACGCCGAATCGAATCCAGGTTAACCATGGGAGAAAGCTCATGAGGCCGAGGCAGGCCAGCATGCCCAGAATGGGAACGAGCGGCATGAACGGAAGCCGGAATGGTCGAAGTTGGTTGGGTTTCGTGTACCGTAGGACCACAACACCGATACAAACAAGGACAAAAGCAAAGAGAGTGCCGATGTTCGTCATGTCCGCTGCGTCACCAATAGGAATCAGGGCCGCGAGTATCGCCACGCCGATACCGGTGAGAATGGTGGCGTGATGAGGCGTGCCATAGCGCGGATGCACAGTTGACAGCCAAGGACTCAAGAGATGGTCGCGGGACATGGCAAAGAATACCCGGATCTGACCCAGCATCATCACGACGAGTACGCTGGTAATTCCGGCCACGGCTCCGATCGCCACAATCGCCGCTCCCCATTTGAAGCCCACCATACTCAACGCTTCGGCCACCGGCGCATGGATGTCGATCTGTGCAGCGGGAATCAGGCCGGTCAGGACAGCGGCTACGGAGATGTAGAGCACAGTGCAGATGCTGAGTGAGGCGATAATTCCGATCGGCAGATCCCGTTGGGGGTTTTTGGCTTCTTCGGCCGTCGTCGAGATGGCGTCGAATCCAATGTAGGCGAAGAATACGATGGCCGCCGCGGCACCGACACCGGCGAATCCCTGCGGCATAAAGGGCGTCCAGTTATCCGTATTCACGGCCGGCGTCCCCACGGCAATGAAAAAGAGAATGACCGCGAGTTTCAAGCACACAATGACGCCGGTTGCGCGTGCGCTTTCTTTGATTCCAATGACGAGGATGATGGTGACAAGTAACACGATGATGGCGGCGGGAAAGTTTGCCACGCCCCCGTCGGGTCCTCCGGGTGGATGCGTAGCCCAGTGCGGCAATTCGATCCCGGCCAATCTGAGCAAATTATTGAAATAGCCGGACCACCCGATGGCGACGGCGACACAGGCTACGCCATATTCGAGAATCAAATTCCAACCGGTGATCCAGGCGAGGAATTCGCCCAAAGTGGCATACGAGTAGGTATAGGCGGAGCCGGCCACGGGAATCATGGTGGAAAACTCTGCATAGCAGAGTGCCGCGAGGGCGCAGGTCAGACCGGAAAGGACAAAAGACAAAATGATGCCAGGCCCGGCTCCCGGCCGGTGGATATCGCCGACGATGGCGGTGCCGATCAGGACGAAGATGCCGGTGCCGATGATCGCGCCAATGCCAAGGGCCGTGAGATCCCAGGCCGTGAGGGTCTTTTTTAAACGATGATCAGGATGATCGGCGTCCGCGAGGAGTTGCTCGATTGATTTGGTCCGGAAGAGCCGGCTGATCACTGTACCTCCGCTGGCCGCGGGGATGGCAAGAGGTACGGCAGGGTCAACCAGCTTCTGTTCCATATGGGGTCAAGTATAGCAGGCCTCCTGCGGAGGATAGTCGAACGAGACTGGCGGGACCGGTTGATCTGGCTCATCTGGTTCGTTTCGTTCACCCGGTTAGTCCGCTCAACCAACCAAACCAAATAAACAAGAGAAATGAGCCAGGTCTCGCGCGTCATGCCATGCGGTGTGTGGCGCGGGAGGCGCGCAGAAAGGCCTCGAATAATCTTCGATGGAGAGGGTGCCGGTCAAAGAGAAATTCCGGATGCCACTGGATGCCCAGAAAAAAGCGGTTGGTCGGAGATTCGATTGCCTCCACGATACCATCGGAGGCCAGGGCGCTTGCGACTAATGACGGCGCGACGACGTTGACCGATTGATGGTGCGAGCTATTCACCCGCATGGACACCGATCGCACGATGCGACGGAGGAGGCTGCCGGGTGTGACAGTGACGGTGTGACTGAGGTGTATCGCAGGAATCTCTTGACGGTGTTGAAGCGGCTTTGAGATTTGGGACGGGATATCCTGAAACAGACTGCCGCCGCAGGCGACGTTCATGGCCTGCATGCCTCCGCAGATGGCAAGCAACGGGACATCAGCCTGTTGTGCCAGATGGACGGCGTTTAGTTCAAAACTCGCACGACGATCGCTCACGATTTCGAACGGATAACGTTGACGTTCGCCGTACAACGCTGGTGGAAGGTCCGGCCCGCTTCCGGTAAGGAGGAGTCCGTCGATCTGCTGCAGGAGGCGCCGTCTCGTGGCCCGGTCTGCGAGGAGTGGAAGGACCAGGGGGACGCCCCCGAGTTCTTCGATGGCGCGGATGTAGCGTGCGCGCAAAAAATAGGTGGGCTCGCGCCCACCCCATTCCTTTCGATCGCCGGCGTTGAAGTCTGGTGTGACGCCGATGATCGGTTTCATCGGCTAGCGGATGGGCTCCGGAGCAGGGGCTGGTGCCGGTGTATCGTTCGCATCAACGACCCCCAGGAAGCGGATGGGTCGATTGCCTTGTAGGTGATCAGGGGTAATGAGGTAGGTGCCGTACAGACTGGTGTCCCAGATGCTTTTGGCCGCGTGTTCATTTCCACCGGAAAATGCATAGGCGAGCCCTCCAACAATCCCCCCTCCGATGGCAAAGGCTACTTTCACTGGAAGATACAAGAGGGTTGCAAAACCGGCAGCGACCTGCATGCCTGCGCTCGACGGGGTTCCACCTTCAGTGCTCGTGCCTGACGAGGAAGCCGTGCCATCTTGACTCCACGCCGATGGCACCATGATGACGGTACACAGGGCCAGGAGCAGGAATGCTGCCGTGAGTTTGAAGATGGAAGCCTGACGAGGACGATTGGGTGAAAGCGAATATGTGTTCACAGGCAATTCTCCTTTTTCGACAGAGCGAGCTGAACGGCAGTGGTTGACTCCAGAGCATTCACCCACGATTGAGTGGTAGTGGGGTTATAGCAAATTCAACTCTTATTGCAAACCCCCTGCCGCGTTTGCATGAAGTGTCTTATGGAGCGGTCACGTCTTTCAGTACGAGGTCCAATTCAGATGCAACATACGAGGTGACGAAGTTCGTCCGCTTGATGACGGTATCTCTGACCTGAGCAGTCCAGGTTTCGTCTGCGAGAAATTGGTTTTCTTGAGTGATGCCGGCTTGCAACGCCAGGTCCAGCTTGCACCAGCAGACGGCTTGGATAAATAGCTCATGGGCTCGTTCCTGATGAGAGAGACGATCCTCATCTGACAGACCGATGAGGGCCTGGGCCAACCAGCGGGAGAAATCCATGCCGACGCTCAGCATCTCAACCTGACTCTGCGTGATCACGACGGCGACCTGTATCCCACCCTTCCAACTCCGTTTCTTGACGTTGAATACACAAGAGGAAGTGAAGGGTCTTCCCTCCACAGGCTGCGGTCCGACAAACAGGGTCACGCGGAACTGGGAAAACTCTGGTGCATGCTCAATTGTCATGGTGCGCATTGTAGCATGGCCACCGATCTCAGCGGTGGGCTCATTGACGGCTTCCTAGCGTGACGATAAGATGCCATTCACGATGACTACGGCCGTACAGCAGCGTGTCAGCGAGATTCAGCAGGCACTTCGTGATGCCGAAATCGATGGCTGGCTGTTCTATGATTTCCGCAGGAGTGACCCCCTCGCCTATCGCATACTTCAGCTCGATCCTACCCTCCATGTGACGAGGCGGTGGTACTACTGGATTCCGGCAGAGGGGATTCCCGTCAAGCTGCTGCATCGCATCGAGCCGCATGTGCTGGATACATTGCCGGGACAGGCACACTCGTATGTGTCGTGGGAGCAGCAACGGCAGATCCTTGGACGCCTCCTAGCCGGTGGCCTCCGCGTCGCGATGCAGTATTCCCCGCTGAATGCAGTCCCCTACGTGTCACGCGTGGATGCCGGTACGATCGAGTTGATCAGAAGTTACCACGTCGAGGTGGTCAGTTCTGCTGATTTGATTCAAACGTTTGAAGCACGCTGGACGGACGGTCAACTCGAATCGCATCAGTTTGCTGCTGCGGCGCTGCGGCGCATCGTCGATCAGACATTTAGCCATGTACACGAGGAGGTCACGCAAGGGCGGGGTCTCACTGAATATGGCGTACAGCAGTTTATTCTGGCTCGCATACGCGAAGCGGGGATGGTCACGTCGAGTGCGCCGATAGCCGCCGTGAATGCCCACAGCGCTGATCCCCATTATGGCCCGCCAGAGACGGGGTCTGTCGAGGTTACTCGCGATGCGTTGCTCTTGATCGATCTCTGGGCCAAACGAGCGGAGCCCGGCTCAGTCTATGCCGATATTACCTGGACTGCCTATGTCGGTCAGACCGTGCCGGTCAAACACCGCGAGATTTTCGACTTGGTCAGGCAGGGACGGGATGCGGCCTTGACCTTTGTCCGGACAGAAATAGCTGCAGGCCATCGTCCGTTCGGCTGGGAGGTCGACGACGCCTGCCGTCAGGTTATCCAACAGAGTGGCTATGGTGATCAATTTGTCCATCGTACGGGCCATTCGATCGGCGAAGAAGTCCATGGCAACGGAGCCAACATCGATGGCTTGGAGACACAGGATACCCGCCGTCTGATGCCGAGGACCTGCTTTTCGATTGAGCCGGGGATCTACTTGCCCGGCGAGTTTGGGATCAGGAGCGAGATGGATGTATACCTCGCTGAGCGTGAAGCGTTGGTGTTCGGTTTGCCGTTACAGAGCGAGATCGTACCCCTCTTTTAGCCGGGTGCTGAAAAAGGCTGCCAGCGGCGTTCTCCCCTTGAAAGCATCCTCAACGTAGCCCTCGCGGAGGACAAGCTGTCTTGGCAGCTTGGGGTGGGCGGGTGAGAAGAAGTACGCCTCCGGTTTCGATTCGGCTGCGGCCTTGCTGGACAGCCTTTTTGAGCACCCGGCTAGAATACATTGTCCCTTCCTTGACAGTGCCTCATGATGGTCTATAGAGTTAATTCGACTCTCAAGACGGCAAAGCTCACGGCGGGTGTCGGTCACGACTCCGGGTAAAAGGAATCACGCCATGTTGGGTACCATGGGGATCTCGGAACTCATCATTATCCTCGTCATTGTCCTCATCATTTTTGGGGCGGGAAAGCTCCCGCAAATCGGTGAAGGGGTCGGCAAAGCGCTCAGGGGGTTTAAAAAAGAAGTCAACGATATTCCTCCGCCGGAAGCGGCACCCCCCGAGGCGAATCAACCAGCACCTGTGCAGATACAATCAACAACCCAGACAGCATCAGCACCGGCATTGACACCGGGACAGACTCCTGCCGCTCCGAAGCCCACGGCACCCTATACACCGGGGCCAGAGCTGACTCCCGGGACCACCGCCGCCTTGATGTACAACATGGCGGCCCAGCCACAAGCGGCCCGACCGGTGACCGCCCAGTCAGCCTCAAGCCAATCGATGGGACAGGGCCAACAGCCTCCCACGATGGAGGAACGCGCGGCTGCTCCCGCGCCGATGATGCGGGCGCAGTACCCGCCTCTTCCCGCTGGTGCCCAGGCAAAGCCGATAGCCAAACGCCCGTCGGCTATTGTCAACAAGGATGCCGTAGCCCGCGTGCAGGCACAGCAGATGGCGATGAAGGCAAAGGCCGCGCAGCCGGCCGGCATTTCACCAGGGGATATGCAGAGT
>DATNCR010000209.1:0-7243 GCA_035607135.1 Nitrospiraceae bacterium | reverse complement strand
GGCGGCGTTAGGCGTCGGGGCACAAGTCGGTGTACTATTGCCCTTCAGTCGAAAGGACGAATCGGAAGCGGATTATATAGGGATTCTCCTCGCGGCAGATGCGGGCTATGATCCGCGCGAGGCTGTAGCTCTGTGGGAAAGAATGGGGCAGATGTCCGGCGGCGCGCCGTCGGAGTTTCTGTCTACGCATCCAAGCCACGAGACCCGCATCACCCAGCTGAAAAGATGGATGCCGGAAGCCATGGCTATTTACCAGACCAGGCCCCCAGCGCCCGCAGCGCTGTTGCCGCCTGTGCACTAGGTCGAGGCATGGATGGATGTGCCCTTGAAAGGGCGGGCAGTCAGTCCTATAGTACTGTGGCGCGAGGGAGAAGACCGGATGATTGCTTGGAGCGGTAACGCTGTAAGAGGAAAGTCCGGACTTCATGGGCAGGGCGCTGGGCAATTCCCAGGCGGAGTGATCCGACACCAGCACCACAGAGAATAGACCGCCGATGGGCGAAGCGATGGGATTCCACTCCCGTCAGCTTGGCTCAGGTAAGGGTGAAACGGTGGAGTAAGAGCCCACCGCGGTGATGGCGACATCACCGGCAGGGTAAGCGTCGCCCGATGCAAGGCCAAATAGGAAGACATCTGTCGGCTTTCTTCGGAGGGTCGGCGACCGGCTGGCCCGGCCGAGGTCTTCGGGTAGGCCGCTTGAGGTTCGAGGTAACTCGAATCCCAGAGAAATGATCATCACCGCTTGGGAGCAAATCCTACGCGGGACAGAATCCGGCTTATAGGTCTTCTCCACCGCGCTTTTTTTATCGCTCGACGGAGTTCCCCCTCCGTTACCTTCCCTGCGAGGTGTTCGACATCGTCGAGCAAGACGACAGGAACTCTTGTCCCATAGCGCTCTGACAAAACCCTATCGTGTTCAATCGGCACCTTGTGTGTTTCAATATGAAGCTCTGACTGAAGACGTAGCGCAATTCGGTGCACGACTTCGCACAGATGGCAGTCTTCACGAGACAGGATCGTCACACGAATATGCATGCTCATGGAGGCGTGGCCCAGGGCCAACGAATTGGAGCCTCGAGGGTATCACGTGGGGGAGGAAAACTGTTAGTGAGAGGCTCCCAAGCGACCATATCTATTGACGAGTGGAAACACGTGGTGATAGGATCACATGTCTTTCTCCCTGATTTTTCAGAATGTTCTGAATAACCGTGGAAGGCGTCTCTGGTCCATTTGGGACGAGAGGCGCTGTATCGCATTCTCCTGATTCCTCTATCAGGTTGTTACTGGCGGTATGGATGGAGGTTCTGTCATGAAGCTCACAGGTGCTGAGATTCTCATCGAATGCCTCAAACGGGAAGGCGTCAAGACGATCTTTGCGCTTCCCGGTGGCGTCGTTCTGAAGATTTTCGACATGCTTCATCAGCAGAAGGATATTGAGGTGATTCTCACTCGCCATGAACAGGGTGCGGGCCATATGGCAGAAGGCTATGCCAAGGCGACCGGTAAAGCCGGGGTGTGCCTTGTGACTTCTGGCCCCGGTATGACGAACGTCATTACGGCATTGGCGGATGCCTACATGGATTCCGTACCACTGGTCTGTTTCAGCGGGCAAGTTCCTACCAGTCTTATCGGAAATGATGCATTCCAAGAGGCAGACAATGTCGGCTTGAGCCGCCCCTGTACCAAGTACAACTTTCTGGTGAAAAATGTGGCCGAGTTGGCGACGACGATTAAAGAAGCATTCTACATTGCGACGACTGGACGTCCAGGTCCCGTATTAGTAGACATTCCGAAAGACGTATCTATGGATAAGACGGAGTTTACGTATCCGAGTTCCGTCTCCATCCGTAGCTACAATCCAGTGTATGAAGGGAACAAGTGGCAAATCAAGCAAGCGGCTGAGGCGATGACGAAGGCACAGAAGCCGGTGTTGTATGTCGGCGGCGGCGTGGTCTTCTCGGGCGCGTCGCAGGAATTGGTGGAGTTGGCAGAACTGACTCATATGCCGGTCGATATGACGTTAATGGGGCTGGGGGCCTTTCCGGGCGAGCACCCGCAGTCTTTGGGCATGTTGGGCATGCACGGAACGTATTGGGCAAACATGGCGATGCACTATTCCGACCTTGTGGTCGCCATCGGTGCAAGATTCGATGATCGCGTCACCGGAAAAGTGTCCGAATTTTGCCCACATGCCAAAGTCATCCACATCGATATCGATCCGACCTCGATTCGGAAAAATGTCAATGTCGATATTCCGATCGTCGGCGACTGCAAAAAGGTGCTTCGTGAGTTGATTCAGATACTTCGTGCCACGGTAAACGGCGATCAGAAAGAACTGCGCAAGGCCTGGTGGCATCAGATTCGCGAATGGCAACAGGCGCATCCGCTTGCCTATCAACAAGAAGCGGATGGGCCGATTAAACCGCAACATGTCATCAAGCGCCTCTACGAACTCACAAAAGATCGGGACCCGATCGTGTCGACCGATGTCGGGCAGCATCAGATGTGGGCAGCCCAATACTTTAAGTTAGCGAAGCCAAATCGCTGGTTGACCTCGGGGGGGCTTGGGACCATGGGCTTTGGATTTCCCGCCGCCATGGGGGCGCAAGCTGCGTTTCCCGGTCGGCTGGTCCTTTGCATCGCCGGCGATGGCAGTATCCAGATGAATATGCAGGAAATGGCGACGGCGGTGGTGCATAAGCTGCCGGTCAAGATTATCGTGCTCAACAACCGGTTCCACGGCATGGTTAGGCAATGGCAGGATCTCTTCTACGAGGGTCGATATGCCTCGAGTTATCTGGAGACGACTCCCGACTTTGTGAAGCTAGCGGAAGCATATGGAGCGGTCGGGTTCAGGGCCAGCACGCCATCTGACATCGATGCGGTCCTCAAGGAAATGATTGCGGTGGACAAACCGGTGATTGTTGATGTGCAGACGTATCCGTATGAAAATGTCTATCCAATGATTCCCGCCGGCGGCTGCAACCATGAGATGATTTTGGAAGATCCGCCTGCTTTGAAAAACAAGCAGCCTGGAGCGGGGCAGGTGGCTCCGAAAGATTCTGACACGATCCTCACAGCCTAACCGACGGTGCCAGGAGTCACGCGAGGTATGGAACATATTATTTCAATCACCGTGGAGAATAAGTTTGGTTCGTTGTCCCGCGTTGCCGGCCTGTTTAGCGGCCGGGGATTCAACATCGAAAGTCTCTCTGTGGCGCCGACGCTCGATCCGTCCATGTCGCAGATGACCATTGTCACTTCTGGAGACGAACGGATCATCGAGCAGATCGTGAAACAACTCAATAAACTTATCGACGTCATTAAGGTTGTGGATCTGAACGAGAGTGACTTTGTCTCGCGGGAAACGGCGCTCATCAAGGTGCATACGCGGCCGGAAGATCGTGCAGAAGCATTACGGATCGCCGATATTTTCCGAGCGAACGTCATTGATTCCACGCCGGCGACATACACGATCGAGGTGACCGGCGATCCACGGAAAATCGAAGCGATTATTAACCTGCTCCAACCCCTCGGAATCAAGGAGCTCACACGTACCGGTCGGGTTGCAGTCGCTCGTGAGACGATTCGGTCGACGGGCGTGCAGGCGAAAAAGATGGCCCGCGAATAGTCTCGATAGGGCCCATCTTCCCCATTCGTTCAGTCGAGTGGACACTATTGTTATCTGGGAGTAATCGATGAAAATTTACTACGATAAAGATGCCGATATTCAACAGATCAGGAACAAGAAGGTGGCGGTGATCGGCTACGGCAGTCAGGGTCACGCCCATGCGCTCAACATGAAAGAGAGCGGTGTGAGCGTGGTCATTGGGCTGCGCGAAGGCGCTTCATGGAAGAAGGCTGAACAGAGCGGATTGAAGGTTATGCCGGTGGCTGATGCCGTCAAGACGTCTGACGTCGTCATGATCCTCGCACCTGACGAGGCACAAGCGGCTATCTATCGACAGGATATTGCCCCAAATCTGAAGCCGGGTTCCTCTCTCGCGTTTGGCCACGGCTTCAACATTCATTTTGGACAGATTGTACCTCCGGCTACGATCAATGTATTTATGGTTGCGCCCAAGGGGCCTGGCCATCTTGTTCGATCGGAGTTTACGAAGGGCAGCGGGGTGCCGTGTTTGCTCGCTATTCATCAGGATCCGAGCGGAACAACCAAGCAAGTAGGCCTTGCCTATGCCAGCGCAATCGGGGGCGGGCGGGCCGGTGTGATCGAAACAAACTTTCGAGAAGAAACCGAGACGGATCTTTTCGGCGAACAGGTTGTTCTTTGTGGAGGACTCACGTCCCTCATCCAGGCCGGATACGAGACGCTTGTGGAGGCCGGCTACTCCCCGGAGATGGCCTATTTTGAATGCCTACATGAAGTAAAATTGATCGTGGATTTGATCTATCAGGGCGGCATTGCCAATATGCGGTACTCTATCAGTACGACGGCCAAGTATGGGGATATCACCCGTGGTCCTCGGATCGTGACGGAGCAGACGAAGCAGGAAATGAAGAAAATCTTGAGTGAAATTCAGCAAGGCCAGTTTGCCAAAGAGTGGGTACTGGAGAATCAGGCGAACCGTCCGGTCTACAACGCGTTGCTGGCTAAAGGTGAAGCCCATCCCATCGAAGAGGTCGGGGGCCGGCTGCGGGCGATGATGCCCTGGCTGAAAAAGGACCAATTGGTCGATAAAAACAAAAACTAAGAGTGAGGACTCTGTGGCAGATCGTGCCGTCGGCATTCCATTTGCCAAAGAAGGAATTCCTTTCATCGGGGCTGCTGTCGGCGTTACACTGCTCGCAATATGGCTGGGCTGGATCATTGTGGCCGTCGGGGCGGCGATCCTGACGCTCTTCGTTTCCTGGTTCTTTCGCAATCCATCCCGGGTGGTCCCTCAGGGGCCTCACCTTGTCGTGGCATCGGGCGACGGGAAAGTGATTGCCATCGAAGAAGAGTTCGAGCCGCGATTTATTAAGGATCGCAGCATTCGCCTCACCATCTTCTTGAACGTGTTCGATGTGCACATCAATCGGATCCCCTGTGAAGGGGTCGTTGAGGAGATTCGGTATCAACCGGGTCTATTCCGCGTGGCCAGCAGGCCCGATGCGACGTTGCAGAACGAGCAAAACGCCCTGATGATCCGGACAGTGGAGGGTGGAAAGGTGCTGTGTGTGCAGGTGGCCGGGTTAATTGCCAGACGGATTGTCTGTTGGATCTCACCGGGAGATCGGGCTGTGCGGGGTGAACGATTCGGCTTGATTCGATTTGGGTCGCGGATGGACACGTTTCTTCCTATCGGCACGGCAGTCAAAGTTGCCGTCGGCGATCGGGTCAAAGGTGGGGAGACCATCTTGGGAGAGTTACCATGAAGGCCAATGGACTTCGTCAATCGTTCGGAAAAGATGGGAAACGGCGCAAGGCCGCCATGCACTTGATTCCAAATCTTTTTACGACAGGGAATCTCTTGTGCGGTGTCTTTTCAATGCTGTCAGTATTCAATGCAGACTACATGGTCGCAGCGGTTGCAATCTTGGTGGCGATGGTCTTCGACGTGCTCGATGGAAAGTCGGCGCGGCTGACAAACAGCACCAGTCATTTCGGCCTTGAATATGACTCCTTGTCCGATGTGGTGTCGTTCGGGGTTGCTCCGGGCCTTCTGATTTATTCCTGGGCGCTGAGCGGACAGGGTACCTTTGGTATCGCAGTGATGTTCGCATACGTGGCGATGGGTGCGGTTCGGTTGGCCCGGTTTAATTCGGCTGCAGCCGTGGCTGACGGCAAGTACTTTACGGGATTGGCGATTCCTGCGGCGGCCGGGGTCGTCGCGTCGCTTGTGATATTCGACCATTATAGTGTCAGGATCGGAACGGAAGTGAAACCCATGCTCGTTCTGATTATTACGCTGACCCTTTCGTTCTTAATGGTGAGCACCATCAAGTATCGGAGCTTTAAAGACATGAAGTTCCGCGGTGGTCAGCACATTACCTATCTTGTCTGGGGAATCTTGGCGCTTATGCTCATAGCCGCCTGGCCTCAAGTTATGCTCTTTGTCATCTTTGCCGGCTACGCGTTGCTCGGTCCGGCAGAACGGCTTGTCGGGCTTCTGTTCAAGATAACCGGGAAGCGTCCGTCGCCGAAAGCTGCGCAGTCGGTGATTGAATCGAAGTGAGAGTGGCATCGAAGAGGAGTAGTACGCGATTCGTACAGCAGGGAGAGAGCTGGTGCGTGGTGCAAACCAGCCTGTGCGGCGCCGAACTCGCCTCTGAGCCAGAATTCGTGAAATCCGAGTAATGAATTCCGCCTCGCCCCCGTGACAGGGCGTCATGAAGGGCTGTGAACAGCGCACGTTGTTCATGGCTAAATCAGGGTGGTACCACGGAGCTTCTCAAGCCTCCGTCCCTGGGCTGAGGGATGGAGGCTTTTGTGTTTTTTAGATTGCTGAAGATGCCTTCCCGCGGCGTTCTCGGTCGCGTGCCTCCATGCGACGTACCCATCGGTGAAAGAGCTGTCTCGGCAGCTCGGGGTGGCTGGGTGAGAAACGGTACGACTCGGTCTTTTCGCTCCCTGCGGCCTTGCGGGGAAGTCATTTTAAGCAATCTCACAAGATAAGAGAGGTGGAACCATGACACGCATGATCCGAATTTTCGATACGACGTTGCGGGACGGAGAGCAATCTCCAGGGGCCAGCATGAATGTGGAAGAGAAAATCATGGTGGCGAAACAACTGGCACGTTTGGGGGTCGATATCATCGAGGCAGGGTTTGCCTATAGCTCGCCTGGAGATTTTGAGGCGGTGCGTCGAATCGCGCAGGAAGTCGAGGGGCCGACGATTTGCAGTCTGGCGCGGGCACGCCCTGAGGATATCGACCGAGCTTGGGAAGCATTGAAGGGGGCTCCGAAGGTCCGTATTCATACGTTTCTCTCAACCTCGGATATTCACTTGAAGCATCAGTTCCGCATGACGCGCGACGAGGCGAAGAAGCGTGCGGCTGAGATGGTGCAGCGGGCGAGGGGTTATGTGGAAGATGTAGAGTTTTCACCCATGGATGCCAGTCGCTCCGATCCGGCCTATCTCTATGAAGTCATCGAGGCGGTGATTGCCGCAGGAGCCGGGACGATCAATATTCCTGATACGGTCGGCTATGCGATACCACAAGAATTCGGCCGGCTCATTCGTGGTATTCGCGAGCAGGTGCCCAACAGCGCGAAGGCCGTGATCTCCGTCCATTGCCACAA
>DATNCR010000200.1:0-8419 GCA_035607135.1 Nitrospiraceae bacterium | reverse complement strand
GATCCCTACCAATACAAGGTTCAGATACACAGAATAAAAACGATTGATCAGACCCAGGCGTGCAACCGCATGATCGATGGACGCTCGATCCGGCGAC
This sequence comes from Nitrospiraceae bacterium, assembly GCA_035607135.1. GTDB lineage: Bacteria > Nitrospirota > Nitrospiria > Nitrospirales > Nitrospiraceae > Palsa-1315. The sequence continues at coordinate 8,322 of DATNCR010000200.1, read as the reverse complement.
TCTACACAACGAAAGAGCGCATCATCCGTCGCCCACCAACGAACTTCCGCGGTGCGCTCATACAAATTGCGCACGATGAGTTGCACGAGGGTCTGCGAATCTCTTTTTCCACGAACTGCCGATGCAATTCACCGGTGCTCGACCGTATCACGCCCAGCTTTTTCGAGGCATTGGCGGCTTGCGCCGCCAGGTTTTTTACTTCGGAGGCTACCACCGCAAATCCCCGGCCGGCATCACCAGCTCTCGCTGCCCCAATGGTAGCATTCAGTGCAAGAATATTGATTTCACTTGTGATTCTTTCACTCACGAACATGTGATCATTGATTCGTGTTTCTATATTACCGATGATCTCGTTGATGTTAAAACCCTTCATACATGGACTCTTATGTAGACATCGTCTCGTGTGAAATCTGGATGCGTCACCTTTGGCAACCACTACCGTCGTAGGCGTCCGCCATTTGTTAACGCATGCATTGCCGTGCCAATCTTCACGGCATATTCAGGAAAGGACTATCGTCCAGCTCATGAGGGACCGCGGTACGGGGGCTTATTTCGTGATTCGTTTGGCTGCTTCGACAATCGATCGTGCTCCGATGCCAAAGTGATCGACGAGTTCTTCCGGCTTTCCGCTGTGTGGGATCGAGCGAACGGCGAGCTTATGCACTTTGATACCTTCGGGTCCGACCGCGCTCAGCACAGCATCCCCGAGACCACCGTGCGCATAATGATCCTCAACGGTAAGGATGCGTCCCTGTGTGGACCTGGCGCTGTCGAGCAAGGTGGTACGGTCGATGGGGGCGATACTATAGAGATCGATGATCCGCACGGAGATGCCGGACGCTTTCAATGTGTCGTAGGCCTTCAAGGCTTCGAAGAGTGTGACACCGGCTGCGACGATTGTGAGGACATCTGACGCGCTTTGGCGAATGACTTTCGATCCGCCGATGTGGAACGTTTCATCGGGCCCGTACAAAACCAGAGACTTGGGGCGACCGGCTCGAATATAGACCATCCCTTTGTGCGTCGCAGCTGTTTCGACGAGCCGATAGGTACACGTCGCATCGGAAGGATACAACACAGTCACGCCCGGTTGCGCAGCCATCATTGCAATATCTTCCAAGCCCATTTGCGACGGACCGTCTTCCCCAATGCTCACACCGACATGTGTGCCGACAAGTTTGATGTTCGAGCCGCTGATGGCAGCCATGCGGACGAAATCATAGGCTCGTGTATAGAACGCCGCAAACGTGGCCACGAACGGAATTTTCCCGCAGGCTGCCAATCCCGCTGCGGCTCCAAGCATGTTCTGCTCTGCGATAAAATTTTCAAAGAAACGATTGGGAAATTTCTTGCCGAACTTATCGGTATAGGTTGAATTTTTCACATCAGCATCCAATCCCACGACCAATGGATTGACTGTACCCAATGCTTCCAGGGCAACGCCGAATGCTTCGCGCGTGGCGGCCGTGTCGCCTACCTTGTAGGGCGAAGGTGGGAGAGGGCTGAGAGACGACGGTCCCTGAGGCGGCGTCAATGGTTTCTTAATTGAGATGGCTGTGCTGCTCGGCCTCAACTGTTTGGTCAATTCATCGATTGCCTTCTGAGTCTCTTCACCTTTGGCAATCGCCTTCCCATGCCAGCCAGGATGGTTTTCCATGAAGGAGATGCCCTTGCCTTTAAACGTCTTGGCGAGGAGAACCGTCGGTTTGCCCTTCGTGGAGGCAGCGGTATCAAATGCCGCGAGCAAGGCTGAAAGATCGTGCCCGTCAACCACCAGTGCCTGCCACCCAAAGCCGGTCCATCGGGAACGATACGCCTCCATGTCGTGTTGCAGCATGGTGGGATCGCTTTGACCGAGTCGATTGACATCGACAATGGCACAGAGGTTATCCAAACCATGATGGCGCGCGACATCAGCCGCTTCCCATACAGATCCCTCGACGGATTCTCCATCGCCCATCAAGACGTAGGTTCGGTGATCCAGTTTATCGACGAACTTTGCATTAAGGGCAATGCCGATGCCGACCGGAAGGCCTTGTCCCAATGAACCTGTCGCCATATCGACAAACGACAAGCGAGGTGTCGGGTGCCCTTCCAGATCCGAGGTCAGCGTGCGTAACTTCAAGAGATCACTTTTCGGGAAGAGACCTGCTTCCGCCCACGCGGCGTAAAGTAATGGGGCCGCATGGCCTTTGGACAACACAAACCGATCATTATTGAAGGATTTCGGATTTGTGGGATCGTATCGCATGACGGAGAAGAACAGCGCTGCGACGATATCCGCAGCGGAACAGCAGCTGGAAGGATGCCCACTGCCGGCTTCAGTCGTCGCACGAACACTCTCGATCCGGAGCTGCGTGGCCTTGTTCTGTAATGCAGCCAACAAGTCGTCGGAAACGGTTGAGCTAGCCATCGGAGCTCCTTTCGGGATTTGGATGCTAAGAATGCTGCCGGACTCTTCTCAGTCTTTTCTCTATCGGCAATAACGTGGTGGGTCTTGAGGCTAACAAAATGAAAAGGGGGAGTCAATCAACCTCACCACGCCTGTCAATCTAGTTTAGACATACTCACCTCTCACCGATGCAGACATGTCCGGGTCACTCCATCGTGGTCTCCCTTCCGTGACGATAGTCAGCTCAGATGCGCCGATGTCACCACTGGTGCTCGAAGAAGCGCTGTCTCCGAAGCGGAAACGGAAAGTCCGTACGGCATCGACTTCAAGAACACCTCAAGATCGTACTGCACGAAGAGCGATTGAGTCTTTCGAGGAAACATCTCCTCCCACTGTGACCATGCACACGATTGGAGATCGAAGAGAATGACCCTAACTCGTAAGTCCAGCTACCAAGGACTGGATCGTTAGCGGTGAGCATCCTTCGGCTCGATTATTCACAAGCACGAACGCACTCTTTCCCTGGCTCACACTCTGTTGAACTAACGCCGTGGTGTCCTGTCTCATGCGAGGTTGTGCAGCGATGATCCGGTCGTAGGGTGCGTATCGTTCGACTGCTTTCTCATGGGCGAGTCCCAGCGGCGTCAGGAGCCGGATCACCACATGAGGAGCAGTAAACGTCTGCCTGAGCAGGCGATGTTGCTCGGAAAGTGCTGGCATGGCCGTCCAATGGTTGTACACGTGAGAGACCTGGTGTGTGCGCAGGATGTTCAGATACCGTGATCCAAGAATCGCGGGGTTGCGGACTTCTGTTGCGTACTGTGGTCCTCGTGGCAATGTGTCGAGAAATCGGTCCAACGCGTCAAGAAAGGCGGCAGGCTCCATGCCCCAGCGTTGAAACTCAAAAATGAATGGACCAAGTTTCGCTCCCAAACTCTCGTGTGCCGGAGCCCACACCAAGTCTCGAAACACACCGGCATCAAGAAATCGTGGATTGGGTTTCCCAGCTTTGGCTCCGTAACGGGGAAGATTTGCAAAGGTCGGGATAGTGATCTCTTCCCAGACCTTAGAACAGAAGCGGAAATCTTCTGGGACTTGTTTCGCATAGTGCGCGAGTTGCGCTGCACTGGCCGGCCGATAGAAGGAGTGGTCGATGCCGACGGTACGAAAGAGTAGGATTCCATCCATCTCGTAGCCGGCATACTCTGCCAGAGCGTCTTGGCTGAATCGGCTTTTCGTATAGGCCCGTTGGTAGATCAGCCCCTGCCAGCCTTCATAGGCCCAGGAGCTCGTCCCGAGTCGAACGTTGCGTAGGTCGGTAAACACGCGAAAGCGATTATACAGAATTTATCTTTAAGAACAATGGGATAGCTTGACATGAGTGGCAGTCTTCACGCAGACTGCCACTCATGCAGGATCAGACGGAGCAGGCCCTTCTTGCCCAACTCGCTGAACGTGCCGGCATCGCGAAAGACTATTACGATATCGCAGGCACGCTTCACCATACCTCTGATGACACCCGACGCGCCATCCTCACTGCTATGGGCTATTCAATCGATTCGGCTGCATCACTGACACAGGCATTGCGAGAATGGGATGAGGCACCGTGGCAACGCCCTTGCGACCCGGTGCGGATCCTGCGTGACGGCGAGACAGAACTTTCTGTGTCCTGTTATCTGGCGCTCGAAGATGGGAAAGAAGGGTCCGTCGCCGTGGAGTGGCAAATCCGCGATGAAGCGAATGCCGTGGTGCAGGAAGGGCAGGCAGGTCCCGGATTTTCCGCTACGGAAATCCGCTTTCTCAATGGCCGACGACATGTGCGTATCGAGATACTTGCCCAATGTCGTCTCTCGCTCGGATACTACAATATGACGGTACGATCGGACGGTCTGGTTGGGGGGATCGTGGGGACGATGCGTGTCATCGTAGCGCCGCATCAGTGCTATGCCCCACCATGGCTCGAGGCGAATCAACGGATGTGGGGACTGGCCTTGCAGCTCTATTCGTTGTCATCCGATCGTAATTGGGGGTGCGGCGACTTCACCGATCTTGGCCGGATCGTGGAGTGGGCAGGGAAGGAACTCGCCGCCAGACTGATCGGACTCAATCCGCTGCACGCACTCCGGAATACCTCACCGTATCATATCAGCCCCTATGCCCCATTCAGCCGCTTGTATTTGAATGAACTCTACATCGATCTCGAGCGGCTGCCGGAGTTTTATGGATCGAAGGAGGCACAGCAACAATTTCGTGCCCCCGAATTTAAAGCCAAGCTTCAGGCACTCCGAGAGAGCCGGCAAGTGGACTACGATGCCATTCAGACCGCCAAACGAACGATGCTCGAATTGGCGTACCGCAGATTTCTGATAGAGGCCTACAGCGGAGAAGAGCCGAATCTTCAACCGAAGACATCCCGCGCCCGACTCTTAGAACAGTTTATCCAGTCCGAGGGTACATCGCTCGAACTGTATGCCACCTTCCAGGCGTTGGAGGAAGAACGCCGGCTGATTCAACCAAACTCGGCCACCTGGCATGATTGGCCCAACCAGTTTCTGACGCCTGGCCAACCGGTTCGTGAATATGCAAAACGACACCGAACGCGCATTCGCTTCTTTGAATACATTCAGTGGGTGGCGAGTGAACAGCTGAACGAAATCCGACAGACGGCCGAGCAGTTGGGGATGCCGATCGGGCTATATCAGGACCTGGCTCTTGGGGCTGAACGAAATGGAGCCGAGGCCTGGATCTATCAATCAGTGTTGGCGTTTAAAGCCGACTGCGGCGCTCCGCCGGATGCATTTGCCCCAAAGGGACAGAACTGGGGCTTGCCCCCGATGAACCCTCACGCGCTACGCGCCAGCGGCTATGAGCTGATGATTCAACTGTTGCGTAATAATTTCCGATCGGGCGGAGCCATTCGATTGGACCACGTCATGGCACTCTTCCGTCTCTTCTGGATTCCACTGGGTAGACCTGCCTCCGAGGGAACGTATGTACACTACCCCTTTGAAGACTTGTTGGCCATCGTGGCATTGGAAAGTGTTCGATCCAAGACCCTCGTCATCGGAGAAGACCTCGGCACGGTGCCGGATTGGGTCAGAGAGCAGTTGGCCAAGGCGAGAGTGCTGTCATATCGGGTATTCTACTTCGAGCGCGGTGCAGATGGCGCCATGAAGTCGCCTGGCGACTATCCCTCTCAATCATTGGCTGTGGCCACAACACATGACTTGCCAACACTCACCGGGTTTTGGACCGGCGAAGATTTGCACGTGCGGGCAAAGTTGGGCGCCTTTATAGATGATGCGGCGCAGCGACAAGCCTGGGAAGAGCGCCAGCGTGACAAGGCAAGCATCCTCCGCGCTCTTCAACGGGAGCACCTCCTGCCACAGGGCGTAACGGAAGATCTGGCCACCTCGCCCGCCATGACGACTGATCTCTGCCAAGCCATTCATATCTATCTGGCTCGCACGCCATCCTGTATCGTGCTGGCGAACGTTGAAGACGGCCTGGGCGAACGTTCACAAACCAATCTTCCCGGGACGATCGACAGTCATCCAAACTGGACCCGTAAGTATGCAGTTCAAGTGGATGAGATGGCATGTGATGAACGCCTGCGGCAGCTTGGCGCAGTCTTGCGTTCAGCCCGTCCGCTAGGGTAAGACCCTCTAGAAGGATGCTGAAAAAGTCCGCCAGCGGCGTTCTCGGCTTATCGAAATCCTCAACGTACCCCTGAGAGGGTACGCCTCCGGTTTCGACTCGCCTGCGGCCTTGCTGGACGATCTTTTTTAGCATCCGGTAGGGTGATTTCCTTCTCCTGGACGTGCAAGTCACTGAGTCCCTGCTGTGGGAAAATAGTATTTTATAGTCTGCTAGAGAGTGGACCATGGTTCATCGACAGTCTATGCGTCGCCCATTCCCATGTTGAAACAAAACCGCATTGTGCTGGCGATCGCAGGGGCGGTGTTCTTGGCGATCGTCGTGCTTGAAATGGCCATCCCGGCGAATGTGGTCGGTGCGTACGGTTTTGTGCTGCCGATTCTGTTGGTTGCCACGGTACGCAGTCGCGGCCTTATGCTGATGACGGTGGTGGCCTGTATCCTGGCGACCTATTTGGGGCTGATGCAACCGACCAAGCCTGGACGGTTGCAGTCAGCGGTGATCAATCGAAGTGTGGTTGCCGGAGTGCTCCTGATCGTGGCCTATATCGGCATGACCTGGGAAGAGCGCAAGGCAAGAGAGGAGGCGGCGCGTGCAGCGCTCGCCCGGGAGACGGAAAATCTCTTGAAGGCCAATACCCAGCTGGTCTCTGCGAAAGACCAGCTGAATCGGTCGGAACGCCTCGCCGCTGTGGGACAATTGGTGGCTTCCGTGGCACATGAGGTAGGAACGCCGCTGCACTCAATTGCCTGGCACGTGCAAGCGCTGGCTGAAGAACCGGGCGTCACACCTGAGATGAAGAAGCGGGTGACGGTGATCGATGAGCAGCTCACCCGTGTGGTTCGGATCATTCAGGATTTGCTGTCCTCCACAAGACCACGCCTACCTGAACCAACCTGGTTGCCCGTGGAGCAAGTGATCAGCCCCGCAGCAGTATTGATGGAACCGGCCTTTCATGCGAAAGAAATTACACTGACCGTCGAAATTCCCAAGGACCTCCCACTCGTCTGGGCCGATAAGGAGAAGCTGCATCAAGTGTTGGTGAATGTATTAGCCAATGCCTTAGCGGCTACCCCACCGCATGGAACCGTGAGCGTATCCGCGGGAGTTCGTGCGGCCTCGTCCGATGAACTCGACCGTGGTCGCCGGGTGGTCAATGCGATGTCACCTCAGGTGATCGCGGTCGCGGTGCGCGATACGGGATGCGGCATGCCGGAGACTGATGTGCAGAAAGCGTTTGAGCCATTTTTTACGACCAAGGCGGTTGGCAAGGGGACTGGATTAGGACTATTCTTGAGCCGCGAAACAGTCCTGGCCCATGGAGGCAACCTGTTACTGGAGAGCGACACCAGCCAGGGCACAACCGTCACGGTGACGTTACCTGCACTGTGACATTATTTGGATTGAAGACCGAGCCAACGTCCGTGATCGAGAGGGGTTAATGCAGCCAGTGAATATTCTTGTAGCCGACGACGATGCGGTCGCGCGCGAACTATTGGCCGAGGCCCTAAAGAAAGAAGGCTATGCCGTTGAAGCCTTCGCCAGTGGAGAAGAGGTCATTGCTCGTGGGCGCCAGGGGCGAGTGGATCTAGTTCTGACAGATATTCGTATGGGCGCGGTCGATGGGCTCACCGTCCTGCGTGAGTTTAAACGTATGAGCCCCGACACAGCCGTCGTGGTACTGACCTCGTTCGGATCTCTGGAAGGGGCGATCGAAGCGATCAAGCAAGGGGCCTACGACTATCTCGCTAAACCGTTTAAGAAAGAGGATATCAAGCTGGTGGTCAAGCGGAGTCTCGATCACTGCCGGCTCGTCCGAGAGAATGCCCGGTATCGTCAGGAATTGAAGAGCAAAGATGAATGGTCGCCGTTGGTGGGAAGCAGTCCCGCCATGCTGGAAGTCTATAAGCTGGTGGCGCGGGTGGCCAACAGCAAGAGCACGGTGCTCCTGCAAGGGGAAAGCGGGACCGGCAAGGAGCTGGTGGCGCGGGCGATCCATGCGAATGGACCTCGTCGGGACAAGCCATTCATTCCGGTGAATTGTGGGGCGTTGCCGGACACCCTACTGGAATCGGAAATGTTTGGGTACGAGAAGGGAGCCTTTACCGGCGCGGTGGGGCACAAAGTCGGTCTCTTTGAATCCGCGAACGGGGGCACGTTGTTTCTTGACGAGATCGGCGAGTTGGGGCAGGCCGTGCAAGTCAAGCTCTTGCGGGTCATGCAAGATCATGAAGTCCGCCGTGTCGGCAGCACGACATCGACGAAGGTCGATG
>DATNCR010000027.1:0-4027 GCA_035607135.1 Nitrospiraceae bacterium | reverse complement strand
AGCCGTTTTGGCCATACCAGGATACATCTGCGTATACTCATAGGTTTCGCCTTCGATCGCCGACTTGAGATTGGCTTCCGTATTGCCGATCGGCACCCCGGTCGCCGGATCCCCGACTTCCTTCAAGAAATCCAGGTGTCCGAACGCATGGCCTGTTTCTGCTTCGGATGTATCGCGAAACAAGCCTCCAATATCAGGGAACCCCTCGATATCCGCCCGTCTGGCAAAATAGAGATAGCGCCGATTGGCCTGGGACTCGCCGGCAAATGCACCCTTCAAATTGTCGTGACTCTTCGTTCCTTTTAAACTGTTCCCCATAAGTCTCCTCCTCCCTAAGCTAAGAAATCTTGCCGCCGCCGTCAGCGGGATCTTATCACTATGCCCCCGGTGAATAACATAGCCCTCCTCGTGAGATCAATGGGTCCTTGCCGCGCGTCATCAGCCAGGAAAGTACCGTGGCAACTCCGACTCCATCTCGGCCAAGGATGTGTAGAGGCGGTCCTTGGCAGACAAAATGGGTGTGGCAACCGGCCAGGGAATGGCGAGCACGGGATCGTTCCAGATGATGCCCCGTTCGGCGCTCGGCGCATAATAGTCCGTGCACTTATAGAGGAACGACGCGCGATCGCTGGTCACACAGAAACCATGAGCACAACCTGGCGGTACATAGACTTGGTGCCGATTCTCCGCCGAAAGCTCGATCCCATACCACCGCCCAAAGCTCGGTGATCCCTTTCGGATATCCACCACAACATCATAGACCACTCCTTCTGTCACCATCACGAGCTTCCCCTGGGCGTGCGGCTCTTGAAAGTGGAGCCCGCGCAGCGTACCCCGCAGAGACTGTGAATGGTTATCCTGAACGAAGGGGCCGGGAATACCGGCGTCCGCATACCGGCGTGCATGATACGTTTCGAGAAAGAGTCCCCGTGGATCGCGAAAGACATCCGGTTCAATCAGCACTACCCCCGGGATATTGATTGTCGTGACCCGCACCATGCTCCTCTTCGTCCGCTTGTCTGTCACTTATGCGCGGAACGGGTGTGACGTACAGCCCTGACGCCGGCAATCGGCGCCTTTCCCACCAGCCTCGCCTGTCTCGCTCGATTAACCTGACGCCGGTTTTTCGGGATCGACGATGTCAGGAGGATCGGGGTACAATTGCCCAAGCCGATCGATTAATGGCTTCGCGGCCGGCGTGCTCTCATGGGTCGGTTCACTCACCGGATGGTCCCAGGTAAGGGTATGAATGCCTGCATCCGTCAGCAACGAGCGGATCGTCGACAGACAGGCCTCCAGCGTTAATTCCGTGCCTTCGCGAAGATCGAGCACACGCTCTTTGGGATCAGTCGGTGGCGCATCCGTGCGGATGAGCGTCCAACAGCGGTCGAAAATAGCGGTGCGGAGTTCCGACGGGACGTTGAGTGTCTTGAGATCAGCCGTGCAGAGGGCTGATACGAACAAGACAAATTGCAAGTCCGGCATTTCGGGATTCTGGATATCCAACGACGGCATGGCGGAGCATTATCGATGGCCACCCGCACGGAGTCAACGGGTACACAGCTTCACGTTTGACCGTGATCTCAATCTGTTTGACTCGATCAGGAGCGTCCGATCATGATTACCATTTCCTTAATGGGTCAGCTTCAAACCGCCGACGGCGAACGGGACCTCGCCTGCGACGTTCCCTCCCCCATGTCCGTCCGTCAGGTCATCCAGAGGCAGGGCATTCAGTTGCGCCATCTCCTCCAACTCATTCGTGAAAAAAAAGTGTTGGTGACCATCAATAAGAAGATCGCCAGCGAGGACTCACTGGTTCAGAACGGCGACGCGATTCGACTGGTGGGGCACGACGGCATGGGCGGAACCGGGCTCGGTCCCTCGCTGTAGCGAGGCGACAAAAGAGCAGGGCCGGCGCCCCTCGCGGGGAGCCGGCCCTGTGGTTCTTCATCGGCGTGTCATGAGGCCGGAAGAAGGCGTATCTCGTACGATTTACGCCAAATGGTCTCTGCTTACTTCTTCCCGAGGATCGCGTCCTTGGCAGCTTTGGCGACACGGAACTTGACCACACGCTTGGCGGGAATCTTGATGGCCTCGCCGGTCTGTGGATTCCGCCCCATGCGGGCCTTGCGGTTCGCCAATACGAGCTTCCCGATCCCAGGAATGACGAAGACGTTCTTCGCTTCCTTATAAGCCAAGGCGGCGAAATCGTCCATGAGCTGGACGGACGCTTTCTTGGTGAGCCCAGTTTTCTGGGCCAGGTGATCGGCAATCTGCGACTTCGTCATTGATTTAGCCATAACGTGCAACCTCCTTAAAGAACAAGATGGTGAAATGCAGTGAACTCGCTTCGCTTGACTCCGCTCAGATCCAAAGAACATTCATGAACGAATAGTCGTGTCGCTGGAAGCGGCCAAAACCAGCGGGAGTCTATCCAAGCGCTCCGAGGCTGTCAACCAGAAAAACACAGGCCAGGCATAGGGGAAACGCTTTCGCCAGCTTCTTGCAGTTTCGAGACCAGCCAGCGTAGAGTACTGGTCGCAACCGAATTTATGAGTCGCTGTTGTCGTACTTCTGAGTGCTACTATGGCAAAAGAATTACCTATTCTGCCATCGACCGCCCAACCGGCAGACGAGACACAAGCAGAGCAGTACCAGTACTCGCGCGTGTTTTGTCAGAAGGAAAATTCACCTCCCCTTCGTTTGCTGTTGGAATATCTGAAGTCACACGGACAAACTCCGATTACGCCGCCGGACATGGACGACGCAAAATTGGACGAATGGGCCTGGGTCCAGATCACGCTGGGGTATGATCGCAACCGGAAACCGATTCAAGTGTTCTGTGTCAGGGATCGAGGCACCTATCAAGACGTGTTCCACAAAGAGAAGGAGCTGTTCTTAGGCCTCCTCTCTGCTCACGACGATATCGAAGCAGGACTCGCACGGGAGTACGTGGAGCGTGCGCGGTTTGTGCTCACCACTCGGTTTTCTCGGGATGAGATGACCGATGAAGGCTATGACTTCAACGGATGGATCTTGGAGTTCTACCAAGACCAGTGCAACGGAATCGTCCAAATCGATAGCCAGGGTTTCTATTCACCCCAAGGCGATCTCATCGTCGACATTTCCATCAAAGAAGAATGAGCAACCGAGGCAGGCATGACTCCGCCAGACCCTGTACCGCTCTATCGAAAAACCGATCACTGGTTTCAGCGGGCCACCGCCGCGCTACTTGGTAAAGTTCCCTGCCGGCTCGGGTGCACCAGCTGCTGCATCGGCCCCTTTCCGATCACCCTCCTCGACGTCCAGACTCTCCAACAAGGACTCGCCGGACTTCCGCCGGATCACCGCCACCGTATCGAACAGCGTGCGATTGGACAGACCACGCAAATGGAAACCGCCTTCCCACAACTCACCCACACCGATCTTCTCGACACGTGGTCCGATCAGGAGATTGACCGGTTGGTCACAAAATTTCACGATCAACCCTGTCCAGCTTTAGAGGCGGACGGACGCTGTGGTATATACGATCACCGCCCCCTGGTCTGCCGATCGATGGGCATTCCGACGGAAGATTGCGGCCTGACCCATGGCGCCTGCGAAGTCCAGACCTTCATCCCGATCGTGCGACTCCCCTCTGCATTTCGAGAGGAGGAATCTGCCTTGGCACAGGAAGAAGCCGCTACCCTGGACCCGCTTCGTCGGGCCACCGGATCAACAGGAGAAGAGGTATTCCTGCCCTACGGGTTTATAAGTCGCAAGACATAGACAAACCTGGTTGATCTGGTCTATTTGGTTCATCTTGTTAGTGTCGTTCAACCAAACAAACGAGACAAACCGAACAAACCAAATGAACAGGTCCCCGCTAGACAGAGGCTAAAATCCTGTGCTAGTGTCACCGACCTTGGTTGCGGGAGCGCCTGTAGCTCAGCTGGATAGAGCATCAGCCTCCGGAGCTGAGGGCCACAGGTTCAAATCCTGTCAGGCGCACCAGCAAACAAGCAGGGGACATCAGCCACACACAAAT
>DATNCR010000189.1:0-6321 GCA_035607135.1 Nitrospiraceae bacterium | reverse complement strand
GGAACCGCCCGTCGCGCGGCTTCCGAGAATCCGCTGCCACGACACGATAGAGCGGTCGCTTGTGTCGTCCTGTCCTCGTCAATCTCAAATGAACAGCCACTAGATTCCTCCTCCTGTACAGACACCCATGATGATCGTTTTTGACTCTTATCTGGAGCGCATCAGTTGTGCGAACTGCCGGCGCCCTCCAGACCCTGCTGCCATAACCTTCGCGATTTTTCTCGCCGAGAGAAACTGTTTGATCAACCGATTCACCTCTTGCACGTTCGTCCCACTTCCACGCGCGATCCGCTTTTTTCGGCTTCCATTGATAACTGTATGATCGCGCCGCTCTCGCAAGGTCATCGAGTCAATGATCGCCGCGACTCGTTTCATCTCTCGCTCCGCTACTTGCCCTTCCATCGCACTCTTGAGCTTCTGACCGCCGGGCAACATCCCTAAAATCTGGTCCAACGAACCCAGACGGTTGACCTGACCCAATTGAGCACGGAAGTCCTCCAACGTGAACGTATTACTGGTGATTCGCTTCTGCGCTTCCTCCACCTGTTCGCGCGTAATGGTCTCTTGGGCCTTCTCGATCAACGAGAGCACGTCACCCATTCCGAGGATACGCGAGGCCATCCGATCTGGATGAAACAACTCAAATGCATCAAGCTTCTCGCCCACGCCCAGGAACTTGATCGGCTTGCCGGTCACGGCCCGGATAGACAGCACCGCTCCGCCACGGGCATCACCTTCAACCTTGGTGAGAACGACACCGGTCAGTCCGATCCGCTGCTCGAACTGGCTCGCCATCGTGACCGCGTCTTGCCCCGTCATGGCATCTGCCACCAAGAGCACTTCATGCGGTTGCACGGCAGCCTTCACTGCCACCAACTCCCCCATCAACTCATCATCGATATGGAGACGCCCACCGGTATCCAAGACGACAAGATCGTGCCCCTGGTCCCGTCCCCGTTCTACGCCTGCCTGACAGATGCGAATGACATCCCCTCGGGAAGCCTGCGCCTGATCGACTCGATGCACATCGATGTCAAGATCATGTCCCAAACTCGCCAACTGATCGCCGGCTGCAGGACGACGTGGATCTGCAGCAACCAGGAGCACCCGTTTCCCTTGAGCCTTGAAATACCGCCCAAGCTTGCCGCAGGTCGTCGTCTTTCCAGCACCTTGGAGCCCCACCATCATGACAACCGTTGGGGGATTCGAAGCCAGAGCCAGGCCAGCTCGCTCCCGGCCCATCATCTCCCGCAACTCCTCCCACACCACCTTCACGACCTGATGACCAGGGGTTAAGCTCCGGAGGACTTCCTGACCGACTGCCTTTTCGCGCACTCGCTCAATGAAATCCTTGACGATCTTGAAATTCACATCGGCTTCGAGCAGCGCGAGGCGTACTTCTTTCAACGCCTCCGCGATGTTCTGTTCCGTGAGGACTCCAGAGCCGCGTAGCTTCTTGAAAATGTTCTCGAATTTTTCGCTAAGAGCGTCCAGCATAGCGCCACAAAGAAAAAGGCAATCGAAGCCTTAACTCCAGATCTCCGATCGCCTCGAAATCTCTAGTAAAAGACCACCGAGGAGTCTAGAGGATGGGGCAGGATGAAGTCAAGGGAACCGGAGCGCACATTTCATTGACATGTCGTAGACCTTTCGCTATGGTCCGTCGTGTGTATACGCAGAGAGCTGTAAGGCAGTTGCTGTGAAAAAATCACCGTGGGTTCTGCTCATTTTTGTGCTTATCGGCGGACTACTGGGCGGAGTACTGGGAGAAATCCTCCGGGTCATGGCCCCCCAGGGCACAATTCAGTCGATTTTTGCCACCAGTTTTACCCCCGGTATCAGCCCACCACTGACTATCGATCTGGTCCTGATCAAACTCACCATGGGCTTCGCGCTCAAGATTAATCTCCTCAGTTTCCTTGGGATGTTTCTTGGCATCTATCTTTACAAGAACATCTAACGAGCTGCTAGATTTCCGGCTTCAATTCTAACTCCTTGAGCTTCAATGCCCGAATCCGGTTTCTGAGAGTCGCGGCCCGTTCAAATTCCAATGCCTTGGCGGCGGCTTTCATTTCCGTTTCCAGCCGTTTGATGGTCTGTTCAGTCGTGTCCTCGGCTCTATAGATGGCTGGTGCCTCCGCGGCCAACTCCAGTTGCACATTATCCAAATCCGCCGTGGCATATTCGAGAGACAGGACATCCTTTTTGATGCTCGTAGGGACGATACCGTGTCTGGCATTATAGTCGGCCTGAATCGTCCGCCGACGACCGGTCTCCGCGAGCGCCATCTGCATAGAATTGGTGACAGCATCACCGTACATAATCACATGGCCCCGCACATTCCTCGCTGCCCGTCCAGCCGTCTGGATTAACGCTCGATACGACCGAAGATATCCCTCCTTATCCGCATCGAGAATCGCCACGAGGGTCACTTCGGGAAGATCCAGCCCTTCGCGCAGAAGGTTGATCCCCACTAGCACGTCGAACACCCCGCGGCGCAGATCGCGTATAATTTCAGCCCGCTCCAACGTCTTAATGTCAGAGTGCAGATAGCGCACCTTGATGCCAAGATCATGGTAGTACTCGCTTAAGTCCTCCGCCATGCGCTTGGTCAAGGTGGTGATCAGCACACGTCCTCCCTGCGCCACTTCAGTCCGCACTTCGCCAAGCAAATGATCCACCTGCCCCTTGGCCGGTCGCACTTCGATGACTGGATCCATCAGACCGGTCGGGCGAAGGATCTGTTCGACCACCTCTCCAGCCGCATGCCCCAGTTCATAAGGGCCCGGCGTCGCGGAGACGTACACTGCCTGCTTAAGGCAATGCTCGAACTCGGCGAATGTGAGCGGCCGATTATCGATTGCCGACGGCAACCGGAATCCATACTCGACCAATGTGCGCTTTCGCGAATAGTCGCCTTCATACATCCCGCCCACTTGAGGAATCGTCGCGTGGGATTCGTCGACGATCAGCAGAAAATCTTTGGGAAAATAGTCGAGGAGCGTCGGTGGCTGCTCGCCGGCCGCGCGGCCACTGAGATGCCGTGAATAATTCTCGATGCCATGGCAGTACCCCATGGCCCGAATCATTTCAAGATCGAACTTGGTGCGTTGCGCGATCCGTTGAGCCTCCACAGGCTGATTCTGTTTCTTGAAATAGGCGATGCGTTCGTCCAGTTCTTCTTCGATGCCTGTAATCGCCCGCTCATACCGATCCGGCGCAATGAGATAGTGCGTGTTCGGATAGACCGCGACTTTCGGAAGCTTTCTGAGCGACTTCCCAGTGAGCGGATCAATTTCGTGAATGGCGTCGACCACGTCACCGAACAACTCAATCCGCACGGACACCGCATCATTCGAAGCCGGAAAGATCTCTATGACGTCGCCGCGGGCACGGAAGGTCCCGCGGTGGAAATCCATATCATTGCGGGCATATTGAATTTCGACCAGTTTAGCCAGAATCTTCTCCCGCCGAATCTCCATCCCCTCTTCGAGGAACACCACCATGTCGTGGTAGACGTCCGGTGATCCCAGGCCATAAATACAAGACACCGATGAGACGATCAGGACATCGTCCTGCTGTAGCAGTGCGGCCGTCGCCGCATGCCGCATCTGATCGATCGCATCGTTCACGGATGCGTCCTTGGCGATATACGTGTTGCTTTGAGGAATATAGGCTTCCGGCTGGTAGTAATCGTAGTAACTGACGAAATACTCCACGGCGTTGTGGGGGAAAAACTGTTTGAATTCTTGATAGAGCTGACCGGCCAGCGTCTTGTTATGGACCAGAACCAACGTGGGCTTCTGAACCTGCGCGACCACATTGGCCATTGTAAAGGTCTTGCCGGATCCGGTGACACCAAGCAGCGTTTGATGCTTCCGGCCAGCCGCAATCCCGGCCACCAACTTATCGATGGCCTGGCCTTGATCTCCGCAGGGCTTAAATGGGGCTTCGAGTTGAAACGCCGACATGGGAAGTTATCTTACCATCGGAAACCGTGTTGCGCATAACAGAGAGAACTCAGACAGACACCGAGAACCCACGAAACACCACCGGCCCCTTCCCGGGTCCGGTGGCCTTACGGTTTCTTAACCCGCATTATCCATGAGGGCTTCTGCTGCAATCTCCGATCCGCTGCTACGACGGGCCTTCAGCCAGCGGGCTCGCCCCTCGGACCCTCAACGTACTGGACAAGTACGCATCGGTCCTCACGCTCCGCACGCCGGTCTCACGACGCGGCTCAGCGATTTCGCAACGAACCGTCATGAACAATGCGGGTTAATATCGTGAGTGCCTGGACCCACCAACCGAAGCTCCTGGCCTATGAGTGGTTCCCCGGTTTTCGCCATCGCGGAATCGTCTGCCGGATGGTTCGGCACCTCGGCGCGGTCGCTGTCGAGGAGCCTGCTGTTCGCTTACCGACATAGGGGCCGGAGTCGGGAGAGCGACAAGTACGGGAAGCGCAAGTTTCTTCGTCTCGATTCTCAACTGTCTCACCATTCGGAGATACTCCCGCTCTTCGGACTGAGACAGAATCAAGAACGTCGCCCCTTCCTTCTCAGCTCGACCCGTTCGCCCGGTCCGATGAACGTACGAATTCGGATTGGTCGGCAACTCATAGTGAATCACCTGGGCCACATCCTGGATATCGAGGCCTCTGGCTGCCACATCGGTCGCCACGAGCGACCGGAGTCGGCCGGCCCGAAAGGCACCGAGCGTCCGTTCCCGCTGCGCTTGGCTATGATTGCCGGTTAACGCCCCGACCGAAGCCGGTTCTCCACCCAAATGAGATGCCAAGCGACGCACCTTATACTTTTGATCACAGAAGACCATCGACCGTTCACCACCCGTCACGGTCTGGAGCAACGTATGCACAAGTTGCGTGCGCACCTGATCTCCCGGTACGACATAGTAGGCATGCACGATTGTGGTCGGCGTGCTGATCCCTGGGTCGACAGAAATGCGGGCGGGATCGCGTTGCATGGTCTGTGCGAGCGTCTGAATCTCTCCCGAAAATGTCGCGGAGAATAGGACCGTCTGGCGTTCAGCCGGGAGGAGACGAATGATCCGTTGAATGTCCCGCAGGAATCCCCGATCCAACATCTGATCGGCCTCATCCATCACGAGAAACGTCACGCCACCTAACTTCAAGTGACCGGAACCGGCCAAATCGAGCAGCCGTCCTGGTGTACCGACCACCACCAGCGGCGGTCGCTGCAATGCACGGTAATGGCGTTCGATCGGTGTCCCGCCGTATACCGACAAGGAGGTCACAGACGCCGGGGCATACTTGCGCAGCTCCATTTCGATCTGAAGCGCCAATTCCCGCGTGGGTGCTAACACTAAAAACTTCGGTCCGGACGCGTGGCCTGGTCCGGACTTGGTATAGGGTCCAGGCGCGGGGGCAGAGGCCTCACGTCGCATGACCTGCTCGATAATCGGTAACAAAAACGCCAGGGTCTTTCCACTCCCGGTTTTGGCTTGTGCCATAATGTCCCGGCCTTTCAGCGCCAGTGGAATGGCCGCCTGTTGTACCGGCGTGGGTGTCGTCAGGCCCGCCTGTGTCAGGCGCTGGATAAGGGACTGGGGCAAACTCATATCAGCAAACGTAGACATAAAACTCCTTGTATGGGACGCACTTCCTGGGACTGCACGGTCTGGCCTAGGCGAGGGCCGAGAAACGCATCGAGTTGATGGGCAATTCTAGGAAGGAAATAGCGGGGCTGCCCGATAGGCAGCCCCGACGTGTAAAAAAACTCGTTACGGCTTAGTACCGGTCGCCACCACCACCACGGCCACCACGGCCACCGCCGCCCCCACCAGTACGTGGCTCCTGGGGACGCGCTTCGTTGACGGTCAACGTGCGGCCACCCAACTCAGTGCCGTTCAACGCGGTGATTGCCGCCTGCGCTTCCGAATCCGAGGACATCTCCACGAATCCAAACCCGCGGGACTGGCCGGTAAACTTATCGGTAATAATCCGGGATGATGTCACCGCTCCATGCACAGCAAACAAATCGCTCAGCTGTTGCTCGGTTGTTGAATACGGCAAACCCCCGACATAGATCTTCGAACCCATTGGGCTCCTCCTTTGAGAATATATGTTGTCTTGGACTCGAGAACAAAGTGAGGAAGGAAGGGGCCGAAGATGCAACCACCATGGCGGCTCAAGGCTGGCTTCCGATCAAATTCCCGGGCAGAACCAAAACAACATCTGTCTTAGGCCTTGTCACTCCCTCTGGTATCACCACCAGGCCTTTCGCGATGATACATGAACTGCACTCTACTCCTTAGCCCATTCAAATGCAAGCGATGACACAA
>DATNCR010000160.1:0-11982 GCA_035607135.1 Nitrospiraceae bacterium | reverse complement strand
TGGCCATTCGCTCAGCTCCTTCCTTATTTCCCTAATACCCTCTTTTAGCCATCCCTGTCCCACAACCCACCTCCTTGTAGACATTATAAAAGAATAAGCTATTTGATTTTCGTTTGTTTCAAAGCATCAACGAGAAGTCCTATTTCGTCTACTTCAGAATCCAGATAGAAATTATGGGAAAGAGCAAACCTTGGGTGGGCCGTTGCAGGACTCCAACGTCTCACCAAACCATCGCCAGCCTTTCGTTCGACCATCTCAAATAACTTCATGTACAGTCTTGGAGCCACACCTACAAATGGTTCGAACCTAACTTGGGATGGTGCCGGACCTGAGCTGTCTACGGCTATTGAGTCAAGATGGAATTCTGATGCAAGGCTTTTGGGGTATGGCTCGATGTAAACAACATCACGAAGTCCTGCAGCAACTATATGCCTTGCACAATCGTGACACGGGAATGTGCTTGTATACATCTTATGCCCTTTAACTTCAACCCCCCTCCGGGCTGCATCAAGAAGTGCAGCCATCTCTGCATGAACAACGCGACCAAATTCTGTCAAGTTCATCACCCGAGTTGATTTGAGAATGGGAAGAGCTTGTTTGACTAGCTGACTGATCTCGTTTTTTTGTTTTTTGTCGTCTAGTAACCAGCCGTGATCTCGCAAAGTTCTGAGTATCTCTGCAAGGACTTCCTTCTTTTTTTTATCACTAGGATCGTATCCCAGATGAAAATCTCTCCTATCATCTGAGTCAGTTGGCCAATATTGTCCTCCGCCGCATTTCGGAACTTCATTGGAACCAACCGCTATGATATCTCCATCAGAAGTAGCGATTGCCGCGCCAACTTGTCTCCCAAGAGCTGCAGATCTCAATGCTGCTGCATGTGCATGAAACATCGCATATTCTGAAGGGGTAGGAGTGAGAAAGGTATTCCCGAACAGTAACTCTATAAAACGCCGAATTGCTAACTTGGTTTGTACAGGATCTCGTGCATCGATGAAGAGATCTGCCTTAGGAAATGTCTCACGGACTTTCTGTCCAAACTTATTATCAGGGTCATCTTCATCTCGCGTAACAAGTCTTTCGGCATCAGGACGATATTTATCAATACGACTGTCTGAACTCGATGCAGCAATTCGGGCAACCAAATTCTGAACTCTAATATCCCTTGGAGTATAAGCTGAAATTAAATAAAAGTTCGGACCATAAACGCGCCGTAGCGTGTCTACCTCTGCAGGATGTTTGAGTGATTTCAGAATATACGCACATCGGGGTATGGGCTGCTTGGGTAATCGCTTTGAGCTGTAAGATTTTCGATGCTGCTCTCTAATTCCGATCATGCACAGTAGAGCGAGTGACTGCCCAAGGCCGCTCGCTTTTCGAAAGTCGTCTCCCGCATTCATCCGCCCCACATAACGATCATAGATAGACGGTTTGTCTAATCGGCTCGAATATTTCTTGAAGGCCAAGAGTTGGTCAATTACTTTGACCACTATGTTTTTGTAGTTGACGTTTCTAAGAGAATCCTGAAGAGCATTTATGGCCAAATCCAAATCCGTTCCAACAGCACCCACTAATCCAAAGAAGACTTCGGGGCCCGATCCACTGGATGTTAATACAGCTTTAGTTTTCATAAAAAGAAAGATTTAGCCGGGAAGATATCAAACATGACAGTTTGTTTCACTAAGAAACCATCAAAACAAGGAGGCCTAAAATTCCCCATCCTAAGAAAGTCTCAACGAATGGGTTCACCCCATCCATGTGTGCTAATTTTGTGCTAGAGAGCGTCGAAAAGCATAGAATTGTTAGAAGCCACTGGAACAGATAGAAAGCGATAAGCCCTCGATTATTTTATAAAAGCGAGAAACCAGACGGAAAATCAGAGCATTAAGAAATTACCCTATACGGCCTCATAACCCAAAGGTCGAAGGTTCAAATCCTTC
This sequence comes from Nitrospiraceae bacterium, assembly GCA_035607135.1. GTDB lineage: Bacteria > Nitrospirota > Nitrospiria > Nitrospirales > Nitrospiraceae > Palsa-1315. Next base: position 10,042 of record DATNCR010000160.1, on the reverse strand, counting down.
CCCCGCAACCAACAATTTCAAGCATTTCCACACCACTCCTCTCAATCCTCCCTCTGAATGGTCATTTTGTCCGTGTTTCTGTCCGTGTCCTGTTGCTGACACTCAGCATCGGCCTGCTTTCGGCTCTCCACGCCGCCATTGCCATAGAGCTCATTCCCCATCCGTCCCAGTGTTTTCCCTAGTTCCTTGGCGCCCATCTCAAAGATATGGTCGATGTAGTCGGAGGGGTGCGAGTTAATCGAAGGGTGCTTTCTCTTGCATGAAGAGGGAGGAGTTATGATTACGCTCGCCTCGGCAACACTCACGGCGGTCATCCTCTGTGTCGGAGTCGGTACGGTGGGAGCCGCCGATTCGGACCACGACGCGACACCGGCCGTGGACCAGCGACCCATGGACACCTTGGCCCAGGGCACGCTGATGCGGATAGGGAAGGAATATGTGTGGGTCAGGGAAAAGGAGGGAACAGAAATTAGATTATACGTCGAGAAAAGCACGACGAAACAGGGCAAGGGACAGGTCCCACGTCAGAGCAAATCGAATCAGAGGGCCAAGGACACACAGCAGCGATGAGCGAACTCTGTCTGGAGGATGAAGCATGAAGGCATTGGCCACATGTGAACGCTGCAGCGCTCCTATGCACGGAGAACAGATCGTCGTGAGTAGCGGTGAGAAGCTTAAGAACATCTCCGCATGGACCTGCACAGCGTGTGAGCGAGTGGAATATGGAACGACGGGTAGCTTCACTGCCCCTGGAAGCTAGGCTGCACACCTTGATATGCCAGAATGGCAAGGGGAGTTCATTGTAAACAGATCAGATGCATACGAAAGAAATGGTGGTTCCATCTCACCGAGTGGACTCCATCCCAGAGGGGACCCTTTCAGAAACGAAGGCCGGGGGCTGTTCGCTGGCCGCGTTATGGGTCCCATCTACTCGGGGGTTTCCTTTTGTCGCAGGATTTGAAATCGAGAAGGGGGCCCCTTGTTTCCCTGGTGGGAGAAAGGCGTGTGTCTATGGCTAGGCGTGGAGGCTCAGGCAGGAAATTGCGGGATGTTGCGGTGTTAGACCTTCTTGAGTTGGTTATCTGCGCGGCTCGGCGAGCATATATACTGGTCAACAAGCGAAAGGCGGAAGGAAATGCGCTTCCACTCAAGGAAGCCTTCGCTGTTAACCCGTGCAGGGATTGGGGGGGCAGTTACAGGGAGACATTGAACAGGAACCGCTCAGGAGGTTACAGGCGAGTTGTGGACGTTTTGCTCAGCGGTGTCAGGAGCTTCCCAGCGGGGCCGGTGCGGAGTACATTCGCGACATCCAGAAGCAAAGAGCTAGAGGGGTTTCCCCCTCTGCCTAATGGGCGGAGGCAAGAAGCCCAGGAGAGACATCCACCGAAAGGGTGCGTTCGTTGCTCCAGTGATGAGCACCCATGTCACACATTCCTTGGAATTGTGAGCCTTCCTCGATTGCAATGACAGGGGTCCGGATATCGCCGACCAGAAGACCGGGCTTTAAGATGTGAACCTTTTCAATGGCCGTGATGGTGCCGTTGATCTTGCCGCTATTCATGAGCACCCCGGCGCATATAATACCTTCGATCACCGCGTGCTCTCCGACAATTAACGTTCCTGTTGTATGAATCTCGCCTTCGACGCGCCCATCAACCCGAACGGTTCCGTCAAACGTTACGACGCCCTTGAAGTCCGCCCCTTTCCCCAAAAGGGTAAAGTCTTCGATGTGATTCCGTTCTTTCGCTGCCCACATGATCGCCTCCTCCTAAGATTCTTCTCATATGTGCGTGGCACTGCGCGGTGTCACCTTCAGTCGTGTGCTATTTGGCATAAGGACCAAGTGACAGTTGGTAGGTTGTCTGATCGAGTTGGGAGAGAACCACTCGCTTGTCGCGCGACATCCGATCTACAGCGGCGAGGACCTCCACCCAACTGTAACTAGGAAGGGACGTGGCTATGTCTCTGAGGCGACACGGCCCGTTTCTTTGCAATGTGTCAACGATGGCTGCATCTACTGGCGGCATGGCTTGAACGGCTTGAGCCTGTGTCATGCGAGCCAGATTGACAGAAATACGACATGGAAGGACTAGGAAAGACCCTAGTATTACGTCCAAACGAGAAAACATTCCAAAAAATATGAGAGAGGTTATCGATCCTTGTCGAAATCAGGTGGTGGGCGCATTGAACATCTCGGTAGGGCACAGCGCCACTATGTTGCGCCGTTGACAATTCTCTTTTTCAGGGCCATCAAGCGGGGACGTTACTATGGGATGGGATAGGTGAGGCGTTTTCGAGGTTGGCGATGCGTGTCCTGTTCAATCTGCTTCAAGGCTTCTAATTGACCGGAGAGGACTTCAATCTGTTGGGTTTGTGTGGCGATGGTCCGTTCCTTCTCCTGAAGACGCTTCTGTAACGCTTGGTTCATGATGGTCTGATTCTGGCTCATGGAGGGCGGAGCATTGGTGGAGGTCACCGGACAGGGGAGCGAGGGAAGAGAATCAGTGGGTGTTGTGAGACTCGCACAGCCGGATAGCACGATGAAGCCTAGCAGGCAACTCACTTGAACCGCGTTCCGCATGTCCCACCCTCAAACGGTTTTGCAGATTCCGTAGGGAGCACGGCTTAAAGCTACCACCAAGTTCCAGAAAGTGAAGCCCCGCGTTCGGGGAAGGTCTTATGGCATGTATACCCACTTGACGGCACCTCGGTATTGATGTAATTGCAACCTCGAACATCGGAACTCTCATGGATGCAAATAGATTCCGACTTCCCTCAGAAGACCTCGATACTGCTGATGGATGGGGGCACCAAACAGCGCACATACTGGGCAGAACAACTGACGCTTTGCTCCACAATCTATGAGATTTTTGAAGCCCCAAACGGTCAATCAGGTCTGGCCCTCTATCGATCTCGATGGATTGATTGCGTGGTGCTCGAACTCGGATTAAGAGCGGGGCCTCGACATTCTAAGCCTATGCGGAGAGCGGCAGCAGGCAGAGGACCAGCCCGATGAGAAGAGTTATCCCCTTCGCCATTTCTGCTCCATGGCCCTGTGGGTCAGTCTATCGGTGAGACGTGGGATAGAGTATCGGGCGGTCAGATCACTAAGACTTTCTTTTCAAGCTGTTCGGCACAGCGGAGTATGGCTTCACACTCCGAGACGGTGAGGACACGATCGAGTCTCTCGAGGTTCTCACAGACACGTATGAGTTCCTGGACCCCTAGCCGAAGGGTCGATTCCATGCGTCCACGGTATCATGGCGGTCAAGCTTTTCTAGCTCTCGGATGCAGCAGATAAGGGCTTGGCACTCATGGACCGTGAGCGCCACCTCTTGTCTCGTGAGATTTTTGCACATTGGCGAGCAGGAGGACGATGCTAGAGAAATCCCGAGGGGGAAGGACACCATTCTTGAGGAGTTTTCAGCCGATCGAATTCTCTACGTCTCGCCGATGAACTCTGGTTCGGTCGAAGGATTATTGGACAAGCCCTTCGCCTTATACCTGTGAACAAATAGCTCTCCACACTCACGGCAATGATAGGCGTTCAGCACATGCCCATCATCAAAGTCAGACGACGCGTCAGATAATTCCTGGATCAAATGTTCACAGGGTGGATCGCCTTGCTTCTTCCACTTTCTCTGGAGGAGAGCCGCCTGAGCCTTGGTCATGCAACGGATAGTACTACGCACTCCCAGATACCGAGACTAGAAAGCTCCCTAGCAATGGGTCTGCCGACCAGACCTCTGGCGGTCTTACAATCTCGACCTGTGCGCTCTGGCCTTATCCATGGTATCCGAAGGCAGATTAGAGGTGGAGATGAGCAATGGGTGAGTCATTCACTAGAAGAAAGCTTGGCAAACGCGAGCGATGCGGCTAAGTCATCTAATTCATCATAGGGAAGGACAGTCCTTTGTCGAACCACATACATCAGGCATGCGAGTTCTTCACATTCTTCGTCGGTCAAATATGGTGACAAGCGAAGACAGATGTGCAGGAATTCCTTCATCGCTGACCGCGGAAAGGGATCCATGGCTCCCACTCTATCATTCGGCTTAATGGAAATGACGCTGGATGAAACCCTAGCTGGAGCGGGAACAGCTGCCAAGCCTGGCAGCTCCTGATTGACTATGAGCAGAGCATCCGAAATCTCCGCGATGCACGCTATGTGGTAGTCATCGCCGATGGTGGTCGGAAGGCTGTCCGCAGTCTCAATCCCGATCAACCGGTGATCATGTTGACGGGGCATGAACGCCAGAGACGGAACACCTGGTACACGCGCTAGGCGTGAGCGCGTTCGTCGCGAAGGATTTCTCGCTGACTCTGCCGGGGGCCATTCTCAAGACAGCATATATATCGTGAGTAATTTACCGACTCGCTTCTTTGGCGGGTGTCGTAGGAGATGTCTTACTCCAATACTAGGGCAGTGCCTACTTACCAATGGCGCATTCCTGTCCATAATACGGGACACCAGCTGGAGTAGCTCACCTCAACCGGAGGTCTGACGCCATGCCGTCCATAGAAGAAGCGATTATTGAAAAGCTGCGGAGCGGTCCGTGCTGCTTTGACGATGTGGTCACTGACCTTTCCAATTTCAGTTGGGGAGAAGTATTCGTTGCCGTGGATTGCATGTCGAGGGACGGACGGGTTTTCCTTCGCCAACTGGGGTACTCGACCTATCAGCTCTCACTTGGCTCGCAGTTCTCGTACCCCCGCTCCACTTCATAGGGCTGGAATGAACGGAGTGGAGGGGTAGCCTGACGCCAGGGATGCAATTGTGGGGTGTTGGTTTAGAAACCGCTATGGAAGTCCTGTGCAGGTATACCCGTCTCCATGTGCATGCAGTGCGACCATGGCGGAATCTAACGTAATGGCTCGGCTCCAGAACCAGGCCTTTAATTTGTCTTTGCCTTTTCTGAGAAGAGAGAAAAAAGAGAAACCAGAGAGGCCGATACCGATCTTCCGTGGGCATCGGTCCCACAAATGCCACCGCACGTTGAATGACTTTATCCAAATCGTTCCCCGTCGTCTGTTCCTTGACGAAACTGGCAGCGCGTTCGTTGTATTAAAGGTGTCGGGGCCATGTTGTTACAAAGACGGCCATAATTACCTGGGAAGAAAAGGAGCATGTGACCCATGACCAAAGAGCAAGCAGTGAAGAACGGCCATGCGGATGTGACTACCCTGGAGCGGGTGCTGCAATGGCATGGCGCGTTCCGAAGGAGTCTCGGGCCAATCCGCGTGACACCACTCCAAGCTGCGATGCTTCTTTTTGTGAGTCGTCACGCAGAGGCCAAACTGAAGGATGCGGCGAACGCGCTTTGTGTAAGGCCGCCGACCTTGAATGATGTCGTGAAAGACCTCGTTCGGAAGCGGTGGGTGACCAAACGTCGGTCGGTCGTGGATACGCGTGTCGTGCATTTGCAACTGAGTCGGCGGGGTGAGGCGCTCACTCATCAAATCGGGCAGCGGGTACACCAAGTGACTATCACACTCACCGAAGAGGTACGAAAATCTCTCGGCGTGACCCCGCAAAACCGCACAAATCTGAGGTTATTAGTCCCTTAACCCGCAATGCTGGTGCGAATGACTGACAACAACTACACGGCTTTCATGTTTCTGAAGGCTCTACCGAAAGTGATCGGCGTGTGTGTTGGAGCGCTCGTCACTATCTATTTCGTCGCCTACATTTGGGTCTATGGATTTATTCCAGACCTGATCTCGTCTATCGTAGATCGGATCAAGTGACCGAAAGTAACCGCTCCAATCAATCACATTACTTTCGTGTGCTGGTGGCGATTCCGATTGCCAGCACTAGCGCAAGAATGCCCCATGATTAACCTAATGAATGCCTAAGCGAACTATTGTGCGCAATCGGAGGAAAATCTGGTGGAATTGGATTGTCAGCTAACGCGGGAACGAATACTGCGGATGCAGTCGAAAATATGTAGAGGTTAGAGGCAAAGACGTCTAACGAGTAGGCTCACCATCCACCCTATCGATCCAGCCTCTCAACATCCCTGCAAGCAGCCCGATGGTTGTGCCGTCTGTCCCGCGACACCACTTCTAATCATGAAGGGCGAGCGTCCTACTCAAGTGACGCCCTCGATGAGGTCGGGGAGGGAATAGGCCGGACACCGACCACACAGCAGAGAAAAAAGGGGCCTTGAAAGCAAGGCCCCTCTGCGGTCATCGGCTGGTACTCGTCGCGGTGGTAGATGCCTTCTCGGAGTCTGCCAATTTGTCGAAATCTCCTCAGGGGAGTGAACGCATTAGCAGCGCGTGATTCTGTTCAGTGACTTCCGCCTCAACACGATCACCCTGCTTGAGCTGTCCCATCATCACCGTAGTTTTATCTGCATGCAGACGCACTTCCTTGCCGTTTTTCTCTTTGACGAAATAGTATGCATGTTCGACGCGCATCACGTCGCCCATGATCGTTCTATTGTGAGTCAGGTCATTAGGGGCCTGCATGGCGGCGGCAGCATGAGACACATTCAAGAGTAAAACGATACCACACAGGACGCTGCCGACTTGCGGAATTGAAATCATGGGACCTCCTCAGGTTAGTGGTGAATGCCGTTTACGTCACGATACCTGCGTGCTGTTGAATCCTCGTTCATTTTTCACTTCTCTGTAGACTTGCCCATGCCAGGCCCAGGACGCCAAGCGAACAGACGTACAGCGAACCATTGATCAACACTTCGTTTATCATCGTCATGGTGTTTCTCCTTTCCAGAACGATTACGATCCTCAACATAACGCATGGTATTGTGCTTCTTACATTGAGAGGAAGCACGGGACGTGCCGCGCAACTCCTTTTCAACTATTCGGTCTCAACCGATTGAAAGTTTTGGTCTGCCCCAGGCCACTTGTGAGACCAGGTAAAGAAAGTTGCAAGTCGCACGCGATGGATCGCGTTTATGCGTGAGCTCAGCGCGCGACCGATCGCGTGCGACTAGGTCTGAGAGGGTATAGCGAGATTGTGGAGTGAATGTCGGACTAATCAAACAAAGATGGGAGCCTTAGAAAAGAAGGAAAACGGCTGCCAAGAGTAGACCTTTTCGTCCTCCTTCATTTCCCTCCATCATCCTGAACGCACCTGTTTGAGCGGCATCGACTGCTCTGCCCTGAAAGCGATATGATCCGAGCGAATTACAGGGTTGTTGAGTCGACCACGAGGAGGGCAACGCCGAGCTATGCCCGAATGAGAAGCTGGTCGATGTGAATAGACTTTCCAATGTGCATGGCTGGGCGGGTCTGGATAAATTGTTTCAATCTTGACCGATCAGTTGAGCCCACCCGAATTACGCCCACCGTGATCCAGGGGGTATGAACCTTACTGACTACAGCCAGCGGGATGTCTACAAAATCTTCCTCTCCTTCCAACCATAATTGGACTTTCACAAGATCCCCTGCCCTCAGATAATCAGGGGTAATGAGCTTATGTCCGTCCTCTAAGGTTTCGAGCACGCATCCGTCCGCTTGAAGCTGCGTGCTAGCGAGCGGAAGGACGCAATCAATTGTAAATCTCGTAGTGAATTTCGGACTGTCTTCCCTGCTGTGTTGTGTCCCTTGAGCCATCTTATAATAGTAGCTCAGGATAGGGATGGAGGTGGAGTGGGGCTATTCCTCAAAAGATGCGCGGACTTACAAAACAGGGTGACCCCATAGGAGTGCTGCGTCAGGCCAGAGCACGAAACCTCCTGCAATTCGCCATGACATGATTTCGAGAATGAGACGGACAGACCTACATGGTTGACTGCCCGATTATTTCTTATTACAGGCAAATTCCCACAAGGTTTGAACGATACTCTCTAGCACAATTGGTTTCCACGGTTTCGGAAGGGACGCGTAATGCCGCTGCGCTTCATTTTGCGAGCTGGCGAATTGACAGGGCGCGTCCCTGATTGTTCACTTCATCGACTATTGCCTCGATCCGATCTCCTCGCCCAATCATCTCGGTCATCTGGGTGTGTGCATCGAGATGTAACCGCACTTCCTTCCCGTTAAATCGTCGAACGACAAGGTCATTGTCCTCAATTTGCAATACCTCGCCGGTAACCGTGTCGATGCCTTTCGCTGTTTTTTCCATGCACTTCACAAGATCAGATTGTCCTCCAGTACAGGGATCAGAATGCATTCTCTCGGTTGCCTGCGTGGCATTGGCCAGACCCAGACATAGCAGAAAGGTACACGCTATCACACCGGTAATGTTTGGCATGTTAAACACGGAGGCCTCCTTTGTTAGTAGGGATAATGCTTTCCCTATAGCGTTTGCATCTCTCGTAATGATCCTAGCTTGGAGGGTGTGTGCAACCACATTGAGGGTGCCTATTGTGAAACGCGTCTGTATGATTCTTGGACGGGTTCTGAAGCCGTTATTCCAAGACCTGTGACGAGTGCCTCGCCTGGCCCTTTCTCTTTGCCTGCCAAAATCTTTCGACGGCATCAGCCAGGGCTAACGATTCCAGCCATGTGAGTTCCTGTAGTCGTCGAATAAGCCCTGCTGGATTTGCCACGGGCCATTTTGTAGCCAGTCCATGGAGCCGCATCCCATCGGCGACCTGTATCCAGAGATGACGGGGAGCTTCGGGATCCATTGTCCAACCGTTACAGGCATCCAGAATCAGCGAAAGGTTTTCTGTGGACAGTTTTGCTCGGAGCGCAAATCGCCCTTCAGTTAAGAGACGATAGTACCGTCGCAGATCTTGCATGATCTGTTCGCCACGCGAACGGCCGCGTTCGTCGAGTGCCGCCACAACGGAGGCGTCAAGCGTGATCGAAAGGCGTATCGTTCTGAACGAATTCTTAGGGCGTGCGAGAGATGGATGTTTCCGCGGATGTTTCATAATCTTCAAAACACCGCGCAGGCTTCAAGATAAATCCAAGATGCCTCCTTAGGCGGCCGACGAATAAGGCGGAGCATCTCGCTTCCATGCGACATATTCCCTTGCGCGTTCTTCTGCTCCAGGTCCAGAAAATGTCGTGAGACACACCTCGCCTCCACCCTCTTCATCCACCGCTTCGACCACCCATTCACCAGTGTCCTTCGCGGACCAGGTCAAATAGTACACGTGGGCTATCCTCCGGAATAAATGGTTCGTAATGTCTACTTGGCCAGACTGCATCGACGTCTTGGATCTGTCTGACTGCAACAATTCCGCTAGTGTGAAGGGATAGCTTCTTCTATATCTTGAATCGGCCGATTCCTTGACTGGGAACATCCCTTGAGCAGACCGTATGGGGTGATGTCACTCCACCAGTCAGCGGCCGGGGAATCCTATCACCTAAGTGATCCTGCAAAACCAGGGTTCAATTGGGTTCAATTGATTGAAATAATGTATAAATCGCAACAGATCTATCCATTGGAAGTTGCAAACCATGCTGACCATCGATTTAAGATGTGTATCGCGGTACAGAATGGAAACAAATATTCTCGCAGAGTTAGGCTAATCATCATTCCTGTTGGCTTTCAACGTCTGGTCTTGTACCTCTTTGATCAGATGGCTTGATTGTTCCTGAGTCAAAACGGCCAGCAGTTCGCGGATCTTCGCTGCTGCACTCGCATTGTTCCCGGCCTCTTGCTCCAATCGACGTTGGACATCCGATGCAGCATTCGCGGCTAACTCACGCGCCACATCCGCGCCCTCCTCTAGGGCAACCACAGCAGCACAGAGTGCGCGTTCCCTTGTATCCGCATGTGTGGCCAGGAAAGTCTCAGGAGAATACCGATGTCCGACCCGGCAACGGAATTCGGTGATCGACCCCTGACGACATTCCGAAATCGGACCGCGGCACTCCGGACAGGTCAAATCCGTGCGGATAAAATCCTTTGTCATGGATTCCCCCCTATCGTCTTGAGAGAGGACTGGCTGGCCGACTAGGTCGTTCAGCAGTGATGCCAACCCTTGCACCGGTCTGACATAATCAATCGGCACCTGTTCCAGCGCATTCCGCGGCATGTCCGGGAAGAGCGCATCCCGTGGGTCCTGCACAATGGTTTTTCCGCCGCGCTGCTTGATTTCCCAGAGGCCAGCAG
>DATNCR010000147.1:0-13683 GCA_035607135.1 Nitrospiraceae bacterium | reverse complement strand
CACTCTGCCATTACTCCTCCTTACCGATTTCAGCCGGCTTGGCATCTTTTTGGAACTCCTCATGGAACTTGGGGGTAGGTGGACCTTCAAACGTACCCACGAGTTTGAAGTGTTCATGCATAGCCTTGTTGTTGCGCACGGACTTCTCAAAGTCGAATTCATACTTTTTATCGACCTTGGGTGTAAACGGGGTATAGGGTTTCTTTGCGCCCTTCCACGGAGAGCCCTCATAGTTCAGGTGGCAGGCGCTGCACTTCTCGATGAAGGCAAAATCTTGTCCGGCTTCCGCGAGAGACTCGCGCGCTGTAACCTTTTTCGACTTTTCAAAAGCTTCGCCGGCCTTGCGGTGAATCTTCCGATAATCTGTGCCTGCTCCATGGCACGATTCACAACCCACGCCTATCAGAAACTTGTCTGGCTCCGCAATTTCATACCCACCTTCAGACCCGAACCCGGTCACGTGACAGCCTATGCAATCCTTGTCTTTGGTGTAGTCTTTCTTAGGGTCAAGTTTCGCCTTGACCATCGCTGCGTTCTTTTCCTTGTTTCTGTCGGCTTTGAGCGAATCGATCGCTTTGGCGTGAGCGGTCTTGAGCCATGAGTCAGACTCACTTTTGTGGCATGAACTACATTTCTTCCGGCCTTCGAATGGCGTCTCGGCGGCAGCGGTTCCAACGAAGACTGCGAACAGCGCGGCAGCAGCGAGGACGAATGTCATGCGAGGATTCACGGGGCCTCCTTTCTAAGAATAACACCCTGGGATGAATTATTACGGCTTCACTGTAACGTCGGTTTGAAAAATTTTCAAGGACCGACAATGCCACCTTGAACACTTAAGGCATCACGTACTGGGTGGCTGCACCGGTGGGATTTTATACACCCAATAGCCGCCATGATTATAAATAACCTGCAACAATTGCAGCTCAAGAGGCGTCCGGTCCATGAAGGGCAGCATCTGGGCAAGGAGAGTCTTGCCGGTCTTACTTTCCCGGATGAAATAGGCGCGCACCATTTTCTCGGAAAGAGATTGGAGCGTATACGAGTCGTACCCGTTGCTTGCCATCCATCCCTTCACTTGCGCTGCCAACCCATGTACGTTCCCGGTTAAGGGGAAGTCCTTGAAGGCCATGTCGAGACGTTCAGGACGCATCAGCCCCAACTTATACAGGTCTGCAACATGGACGACGACATAGGCTTCACGCGCGCCGACCAGCTCCCGCAACATCGCCACGCCTTTCTCCGAATCGGAAGATAGGGCATCAGCAAATCGCTGGAACTTCCGACTCTCTTCGTCCAGCTGCGGAGCCCCCCAGAACTCTTTTTCATATTTTTTGATGGTCTCTTGGCGTCCCTTCCATTGCGAAGGTGTGATCATCGGCTCACCGAGATGAGACGTGAACAGTGTGTCGCTACCCGCAAGTAACCGAATTTGTTGTGAGGTATCCCACCAGGCAAGAATAACTGTGCCCTTTGGCACGTGCGTGGCAATCTGTGTCGCGACTGTAATCAGATCGGGTAAATTGCTATCGATGAATCCAACTGGTTCACTAATGAGGTTTTCCCAGCTGAGTAGCACAGGCTGGGCGTTGCCGACAGACGCTCGATAGGCCACGGCGATAGGTTTATCCACAGATTCCACCCGCACCTCATACTTGCCTAATTTGAGCTCCGGCCAAGCCGACAACCCTAGATTGGCAAACTTGCCAACCCCTCCTTCCTCAACCAATTGGTAACGGTAGGGTGCGGGTTCCGGCTTGAGGGAGAGGTATGCGAACCAGCCGAGCACAAAAAGACCTCCCGTCACCAGAATAATTCCCAGTGACGGGAGGATCCTATTGTTTGATCGCGTCAGCGCACCTTCCACAGACTGCGCTGCGCCCGTTGTCATCGACCGTTCTTCTTGCGTCTGCTCCATCCAGCGAGGGCGAGCGTGCCGGCCAGCATCATCCCACCGCCAAGACTACCCAGCGTAATCTTCCCGCCTGTCTCGTCGAGGTCCAGCATGGCACTTTTTGCCTCAAGTTTAGCCACCCGTTCCTGGAGGGCCAGCTTCTCCTTGAGTTTTGTATCTTCGTCATTGATTTCAACATAAGCCCGGTTCATCGCCGCCCAGCCAACAGTGTAGGTGTACCCCCAATATTGGTGGGCCAAACTCACGTGCAACTGCACCAGATGGTCCTCAGCCATTTCGAAGAGTCTGAGCTCTATTGCTGCAGGATTATTCCCCTTCGACCAGTAAATCTGAAAGAACTGCTCGAATCCTTCGGGAACCGGCTTCGGAGGCTCCGGTCTGTTGGTCTTCTGTCCAGTCAGGAGTCCAGCTTCATACTGCTTATGAACAATGTCGTGTGCCTCATCGTATTTGTCCAGACCTGAGAAGGTACCCTGGTCCATGAAGTCAAGCCAGGCGCGGGCATAGGTCTCTGAGTGGCACTGGGTGCAGGTCTTGACCCACGCGTCCAGTCGTTTCTCGGCCCAGTCAGACTTAATATTGTCTCGGATGCCGGGCACAAATGGATAGTTCGCCCAGCGAACCTTACGCACGACGTTATGCGTGAACTTGCCCTGGTATTCCATGTGGCAACTCTGACAAGTCGGCACTGCCTGACCACCCTTCTTGATGGCCTCCTTCATCTCTACGTTCCAATTGAACTTACCCTTTTCCCGCTGATACCTCAGGCCGTGTTTCGAAAGGTTGTACGCTTCCCAATTGTTGTGGTCGGCTCCGTTGTGGCAAGCCCCGCAGGCCTCAGACTTTCGAGCTTCTGACGCCGAGAATTCGTGCCTGGCGTGGCACGTGTCGCACTTATTCTGGTTGATATGACAGCCGGTGCAACCATCAGCAATTTCTCGCTGCGACATGCCTGCGTAAACCTCTACTTCCACGTTTGCCTTGTAGTCCAACGCATGCGATGGACGTCCCTTTGGCCATTGATTCTGTGGCCATGTGATCGTGTCACGCTCGGACTCACGCTCTGCGAATTCCTGCAGGTGACAGGTGCCGCACGTATCAGCAGTGGCCAGTCGGATGTCCTTCTGATGGTCCGCCTTCTTTTTTGTGTTGATGTCATAGTGGCAGTCAATGCAGCCGACTTCTTTCAATTGCTCTTTTTCACCCAACTTGCCGAGCGAGCGCAGGTTTGCCTCAATCGCCTCTAACTTCGCCTTCTTGTAGTAGGTATCATCCTTCGCGGTGAGCTTACGGATCTTGTCTAGGTTAGCGTGCGTGCTCCTCTTCCAGTCCTGCACCCATCCCGGTGACTCATCGGTGTGGCACTTCACACACTGTTCACGCGTCGCAATCTCCTTGACCGCTTTCGGCGGCGTATAGAACGAACCGGGATCGAAATATTTGCTCATGGGGATTGGCTTCCAGTACTCGCCATACTTTCCTTTCCCATAGCCTTGGGCTGGATCCAGATACCGTTTCACCAACGCCTCGTGCAACTCCTTGGGGGTGGCCGACCTATCGAGCTTTAGCGCGTCGTAGGTTTCCTTGGGGACAGTGGGGAAGTTTGCCTGCGCGGTGCCGGCAAGCAACACTCCACAAACCAACAGACCACATTTCAGCCAGAATTTATCGACCATGCTACCTCCCCCTCTGTTAATTGCCCCGCTCATTCGCGTCGGGCCAACTCGATAATCTTCAGTGCGCAATTGCGTTTATCGGCGTTTATTAGGGCGTATTAATTCGCGTGTGGCGCACATATATCGCAGCATGTATTCGTTGTCAAGATATTAAGTTGCGTACGCATTAAAAAGTGCAAAAAAATCTCAGGTATTGGCAAATGTGCAAGTCTAGTGCCTTTCAACCCCTTTTGGATGGACCTGTTCTTCTCTGAAACTATGGCCGTTCATGATCTATGACGACGGTGATCCCACCTGCTCCGGGCTTCACCGGCTGACTCGTGCCTTCCAGGTCTCCGCTTTGCGGCATGGCCTGCCCGGACTTCGACAGACGAGCCACAATGACCACCATGCCTACATCAGAAAGCTTTCTGGACGGCATCATGCTGGTCGAGTCATCAAGCCGGAATGAAAAAGGCAAATCTTTCTTCGTCGCCCGTACAATCGCCACGGGCATCGGTGGGCCATTCATTTCGCGAGCGAACACAAATAACGTATCCGTTGCAGAACCCTTGCTTGCCAGGCTTGGTGACACCGACACCGTACCACTGATCGCAAGCGACTGTGCGACCTGCCCAATCGGCTTGGCAAACTCAGCCGGTTCCGCATACACAGGCACTGTCGCGGCAAGCAACAGGCCACAAACCAGCAGACCACATCTAAACCCGTGTGTGCCAACCATGTGCAATACTCCCTGTTTGTGAAGACGCATCATATCGTGTGTTGCGTGCATCTATCCCTTAGCGAACAGCGCGCATATATCTCAGCATGCATCAGAAGATGTCAAGGGGGCTTGGACACTAAATCTGATACCTGACTGCAGGAACCAACTATCCTCAAAGGCTTACAGGGATCAACGGAAGGAACTCACACAACAAGGTGAAGTGGGTAGGCCATATAGACTTCTTCGCGCTAAGGTCTTTCCCGATCAATGACAATGGTAATTCCATCCACTCCGGATTGCACCGGTTGACTCGTCCCCTCCAAGTCTCCACTCTGCGGCATGGCTTGGCCGGACTTCGAGAGTCGAGCCACAATCACCACCGGTCCTGCGCTTGAGAGTTTTCTTGATGGCATTGGGCTGGTCGAGTCATCGAGCTGGAAGGTAAAGGGTAAATCTTTTTTCGTCGCCCGTACGATCGACACCGGCATGGGGGGACCGCTCGTCTCGCGTGCAAACACAAATAATGTATCCGCCGGAGATCCTTTGCCAGCGAGGCCCGGCGCCATTGTCACCGTACCTCTGATCGTACGTGGCTGCCCAACTTGCCCAGCCGGCTGAGCCGACGTTGCCGACTCCGCAAATGGTCTTTCACGATCGATGACGACGGTGAGTCCATCCACTCCAGATTGTACTGGCTGGCTCATCCCCTCTAAATCTCCGTTTTGTGGCATCGCCTGACCAGACTTCGAGAGACGAGCCACAATCACCACCGGTCCTGCGCTGGAGAGTTTTCTGGATGGCATCGGGCTAGTCGAGTCATCAAGCTGGAAAGTAAAGGGTAAATCTTTTTTCGTCGCCCGCACGATCGCCACTGGCATCGGTGGACCATTCACCTCGCGGGCAAACACAAACAATGCGTCTGTCGGGGACCCCTTACTAGCAAGGCTCGGCGCCATGGTGACCGTGCCTCTGATCGCACGTGGTTGTCCGGTCCGCCTGACCGGTTGAGCCGGCGCTGCTGCCGGTTCCGTCAACATGGACACTGTCTCTTGACCGCTACCAAGGTGGCTCTTGGCCTCTTCGATCGCAGCCACCAGTTGCTGTGTCATCTCCGGGTCGACGTCCGAAGGAAGGTTCGCACGAGCGAGTTCCCAATCCTTAGTCGCGAGCGCAAAGTTATTGCGGTTGAACGCCACAGTCCCTGCCAACATCAACGCCTTCACATTCAGTGGATCGATTTTCAGCGCCTGTTGAATCAAGGATTCAGGCTTCCCCTCCAACCTGCGACCATGGAGAACTCCCATCGCATCGGCATAATCAGCCAGTAGCTGGGCATCATTAGGAATTAGTGTTGTGGCATTCTCATATGCCCGCGCGGCTTCGGGGTAACGCCCCAAACCCATGTACGAACGCGCGAGCAAGGCCCATCCTTCGCCATCATTTGGGTTCTGCTCCATTTTCTGCTTGAGTCGCTCGATCAGCGACTCCATTCCTTCAGAGAACGAACCCTCATCGCCTAAACCCCGTTGCGCAGCCATTGAGGCCGCAGGCGGCTCCGTCATAGCGAGAGGGTTCCCAAGCTGCCAATAGAGTAACCCGCTGGCGGTTGGAACGATGATGGCAAGCGCAAGAGCCACTGGTCTTCCATGCATCTGTCTCCGTGGCATTTTGGGCGATGTCTCCGTGCTACCTGTTTCTTCCAACAGACGGCGTTCAAGCTCACGTCGCGCTTGTTGATACAGTTCTTCCGTGAGCACGCCGTTTGCCCGATCCTGCCCTAACTCTGCGAACTGCTGTCGGAAGATAGACAGTGTCTTCTCCTCCTCTCCTGTTGCGGAGGTCGTCGTGCGCTTCAGCAGCGGCCACAACAGGAGGCCGAGGACGAGAATGGTCATCGTCGAAGCGATGACCCAGAATATGATGTTCACAGGCGATTCGCTCCTTCGGAAAGCAGTTGTGCGACACGGTTGCGCTCTGCTTCAGACAATGCCACGTCGGCAAGCTTCTTTTGTCTCCTGCGCAGCGCCATGACCAATGCGATCGCACCTCCGATCAGCAGGAGGAAGGGGCCTACCCAAAGTAACGTGGTCGTGGTTTTCAACGGAGGTCGATAGAGAACGAAATCTCCATATCGCGTGACGAGGAAATCGATAATCTCTTTGTCGCTCATATTTTTGGCAATCATCTCGCGAACTTCTCGACGCAAGTCTTCCGCCAACGGCGCATTTGAGTCGGCCAACGTCTGGTTCTGACAGACCAGGCACCGAAGCTCAACAGCCAGCGCTTTCAGGCGCGCTTCAGCCTGTGGATTCTCAGCAAGCGGGGCAGCCTCTCCCGCTGCAGCGAGACTGGGGAGGAGCAGGATGACCATGAAGAGCCATCTCATTGGTTCTGCAGCTCCTTGATGAGAGGCAAAATTTTCGTTTGCAAGACATCCCCGTTCAACGGGCCAATCTGCTTGTAGCGAATGACGCCCGCCTTATCGATCACATAGGTTTCCGGCACGCCATAGACACCATAATTAATGCCGGCGCGCCCCGACTCATCCACCGCGACGATAGGATAGGGATTGCCCCACTCTTTCAACCAGGCCAGCGCGTCTTCCCTTTTATCCTTATAATCCATGCCATAGATAGGCACGACCCCCGATTGTGCAAGCTGGATAAGGACAGGATGCTCTGTTTTGCATCCACCGCACCACGACGCCCAGAAATTGAGCAGCCAGACCTTTCCCTTCAGATCGTTTGCGGAAAGTACTTTTTGCTGGTCATGGAGCTGCGGGAGCGAAAAGTCAGGTGCCGGCCTGCCGACTAAGGGAGATGGCAATTCACGCGGATTGAGCGTCAGTCCGACACCAAGAAACCCGACCACAACGACGAAGATCCCGAGCGGGATGAGAAACCGGTTCATGAGACTATCTGCCGAGCCATCTGTGTCCCCGCCGGCACGTCCACTTCTTTCCGGCGCCACGCGAGTCGGTACCGGCGATCACTGATGGCCAATACGCCTCCCATTGCCATGACTAAACAACCGCCCCAGATCCAATCGATAAAGGGCTTGTGGTAGAGCCGGACACTCCAGGCTCCATCTTCGAGTGGCTCACCCAACGACACATAGAGGTCACGCAGAAACCCGGGAGAAATCGCGGCTTCTGTCATGGTCTGATTCTGAACGGTGTAGCGCCGCTTTTCCGGATACATCACCGTCACCTCATGGCCATCCTGACTCACATGAATCGTCGCACGCGCTGCAATGTAGTTCGGTCCTTTATACGGCTGGGTTCCGTCGAACCGGAATGTATAGCCGCCAAGCGTCGCCGTTTGCCCAACGTTCATCCTGACATCCTGCTCGGCTTCGAAACCCTTCACCATGGTCACACCAACGATGAACAGGGCAAGTCCGCAATGGGCCAAGACCATACCCCAATACGCTCGTGGCATCGCAGTCAGTCGGCCAAAGAGGCTGCCTCCACCACCTGCAAGGGCAAGCCGTTCGCGCAGGTCAACCGCAATCGTTGTTAGAATCCAGATGGCGAGCAAGAGACCGAGACTGATCAGCGGCGTCCATTGGCCCATTACAATCGGCAGCACAAGGGCTGTCACAACACTGACGCCGAATGCCCAGCGCAGGCGCATCGCGAGTTCCGGTAGGCTTGCTTGTTTCCACTGCGCCAGAGGGCCGATCCCCATTAAAAAGATGGCAGGCGTCATCAGTGGAACAAAGACGGTATCAAAATAGGGTGGGCCGACAGAAATTTTCCCGAGGTCCAGCGCATCCAGGAACAGGGGATACAAGGTGCCCAAGAGCACCGACCCCAAGGCCGCGACTAGGAGCACGTTGTTCCCGAGCAGCATCCCCTCGCGCGAGATGATGGAGAAGCCACCGCCCAACCCCACACGTGGCGCGCGCCACGCGTACAGCATGAGTGAGCCTCCGATCACCACAGCCAGGAACACAAGAATAAACAAGCCACGCTTTGGGTCAGTGGCAAATGCATGAACGGAGGTCAACACACCGGAGCGGACCAAGAAGGTCCCGAGCAGACTGAGGGAAAACGCCAGAATGGCGAGTAGCACGCTCCAGGCTTTAAAACTGCCCCGTTTATCTGTGACCGCCAGCGAATGAATCAACGCCGTCCCAGCCAACCAGGGCATGAACGAGGCGTTTTCAACCGGATCCCAGAACCACCACCCCCCCCAGCCCAGCTCGTAATAGGCCCAGCCGCTCCCCATCGCGACACCAACGGTTAGAAAGCACCAGGCTACTGTGGTCCAGGGACGTGACCAGCGCGCCCAGGCCGCGTCCAGGTTTCCCCCCAAGAGCGCGGCGATCGCAAAGGCAAAGGCGACGGAGAATCCCACGTAACCCATGTAAAGCATCGGGGGATGTATGACCATTCCGGGGTCCTGCAGCAAGGGATTCAAATCGCGGCCATCGAACGCGGCGGGGATTAAGCGCTCGAACGGATTGGAGACCGTCAACATGAACAAGAGAAATCCCATGCTGACCAACCCCATCACACCGAGAATCCGCGCACGCATTGCCTCGGGCAGATGGGTAGAGAAGAACGACACGGCAACCATCCAGATGCTGAGAATGAATACCCAGAGGAGCAGCGATCCCTCATGTGCGCCCCAGATAGCCGCGAGTCGGTAATGAAGGGGGAGCTGGGAATTCGACGTGGCCGCGACGTAGAGGACGGAAAAATCTTTCGCCGCAAAGGCATACCCTAGACAACAAAAGGCCAGCAGGACCAGGAGAAATTGCCCGCGCGCGGCGGGCTTCGCGATAGACATGAGGGCAGAGTTCCTGACCGCAGCACCATAGATGGGAACGGTCCCCTGCACCACCGCCACGCAGAGCGCGAGTATCAAAGCATAATGACCGATTTCTGGAATCATCTTGGCTCCTAGCGTGGATTGACGACGAGCGTGCTGCTGGTTTGCGCTCCAGCTGCCTTGGCTTTGGCCAGCGCGTCAGCCGCTTCGGGCGGCATATAGTTTTCATCGTGCTTCGCCAGCACCTCGCTCGCAAGGAATATCCCGTCAGCCCCAAGTTGCCCCTGGGCAACCGCGCCCTTCCCTTCCTTGAATAAGTCAGGAAGGATCCCCTTGAACGTCACAGGCACACGCTTCGCCATGTCGGTCATGACGAAATGTACGGTCAGCCCATCACCTTCACGTTTGAGGCTCCCATCTTCGACCATCCCGCCAATACGGAATCCGCGTCCTTTCGGCACATCGCCGTTCGCCACCTGCGTGGGCGTAAAAAAGAAGACGAGATTGCTTTGGAATGCATTCAGTATCAGCACCGAAGCCACCGCCAACGCAAGCAGACCGAGACCGATAAAGATAAAGCGTTTGTGCCGAGGTTTCATCGAATCAGTTTCCTCCTAAGACACGTCACGACTCTCTGCCACCGCCGAGGCATGTCGACGCCAGACTGCCAGGACTTCCCAGACCATGCATACGGCCGTGGCACCGAACGAGACCCACACATAGAGACCGTACCCGCCCATCGCGAAAAACTCACTTGCACTCCCCCATTGCATCAACGGGCCTCCACCACTTCTTGAATCGAGGGATGCTTGCCCCACGACGGTTGTCGCTCGCGGTCCAGGATCACGCAACGCATGCGGGTGAGTGTGACAGCAAAACTGTACATCCAGAACCCCAACATCATGATCAACATCGCCGCTACCATCGGCGTCGCCATTTTCGATTCCGTCATGGTGACCGACGCCCCCTGGTGCAACGTGTTCCACCACTTCACGGAAAAATAGATAATCGGGACATTGACCACACCGACCAGCGCCAAGACGGCACTCGCCCGATCGGCTCGACGGAGATCATCAATCGAGGCGCGCAATAAGATGATCCCTATGTACTGAAACAATAGAATTAGCTCCGACGTCAGTCGAGCATCCCACACCCACCACGCACCCCAGGTCGGTTTACCCCACATCGCACCGGTGAGAAGCGCCAGAAACGTAAACATTGCACCCGTGGGAGCGATGGCCTGCGCCATCATGAAGGAGGGCCGTGCATTCAGCCCCAACCCAACGCCGGCCCAAATAGCCATCACAACATACAAAAACATGGACATCCAGGCCGCCGGCACATGGACAAAGATAATGCGGTAGGAGTCGCCTTGTTGAAAGTCGGTCGGCGCAATGAAAAATCCGATGTAGAGGCCGACGCAGATCAACGCAATGGCGGCAGCGGAAAACCATGGGATCATTTTCCCGGCCAGCGGGAGGAATGCTTGCGGCGACGAATACTTATACCAGTTCATAGCCATAACGCTTATGAGAACGCATTATTCCAATGCAATCCGCAATGCGACCGCCGTGGCCCATGGCGCAAATGCGAGTGAGAGCATGAAACAAGCCCCGAGTAAGGACAGGTTTGCTTCGCTCCCGATTCCGGCCATACTACTGGTGACCGCGCCGGCCCCAAATATCAACACCGGAACAAAGAGGGGAAGTACCAGGAGGGCAACCAGCAAACCACTCCCGCGTAATCCAAGGGTCAGTGCGGCACCGATCCCACCAATCATACTTAACGTTGGCGTGCCAAGCAAGAGCGATAACGTCAATACCCCCAAGGAGTCCCCACCCAGGCCGAATTGCAGGCCGAGAAGAGGCGACAGCAGCACCACCGGCAAACCGGAAATCACCCAGTGAGCGAACACCTTTCCAATGACCAACACCGCCAACGACTGCGGGATCAAGGCCGTCTGCTCCAGGACACCATCAAGATAATCGGCCGTAAATAGGCGCCCAAGCGACAACAGGCACGCCAGTAGGGCCGTGACCCAGAGCACTCCCGGACCGATCATCCTCAAGACCGCCGCCTCAGGTCCAACCCCTAATGGGAAGAGGCTCGCGACGATGACGACGAAGAAAATAGACATCGCCACATCCGAACGGTGCCGCATGGCCAATAAAAGATCCCGTCTGACAACCCCACGCAACGCCTCACTCAGGCTGGGCTGGCTCATTGAGTCAGCCTCAGGTACTGGACGGAATCAGGGGGGAGCGCAATCTCCTGATGCGTGGAAACGACGACCATGCCGCCATCACTCAAGTGTGACTGAAGGCGTTGGGTCAAGTAGGTTGTTGCCGCAGCATCGAGTGAGGCGAAGGGCTCATCCAAGAACCATAACGGACGGGTGGAAAGCCACAGACGTGCCAGTGCCACGCGGCGCTTTTGTCCCTGTGAGAGAACCCTTGTTGGCAGAAGGTGAACCGGCCGGCCGAGACCGACGGCCTCCAACGCCTTGTGCACAGTTGTGCCGGAGCTGTCATCGCCGGCTAGGCAAGCGGAGAGCGTGAGGTTTTCGATCGGAGTCAGCTCGTCTTTGACCCCATTGAGATGCCCAATATACATGAGTTGGGCACGATAGAGCTCCTTGAGTTGATGGATGTCTTTCCCCTGCCAAAGGATCGTGCCTCCATCAGGCGTCAATAGGCCGCACAGAATGCGGAGGAAGCTGGTTTTTCCACTACCATTTGCACCCGCGACAGCCAACAGAGTTCCCGGTCTAACGGTCACGCTGACGTCCGAGAACAACTGTCGTTGCCCACGACTGCCACTCAATGCGATGGTTTGGAGCATATTGGGAGAAGTCTCACAGGGACCGAAGAAATAGAATTGCAGGAGTGTCGAACCCCTTTGGGTCTCGCTGTCCGTGGGCATTTGTAGACATCGTTTGATACCTTGATACGATACAACTGTTGCTGAAGCAGTAGTCCCTTCGCAAAACTGATGTCATGACAAATGATGGTAATTTCCGACTTCTTGGAAGGAAGCACACGTCACATTTGGGATTGTCTCCCATCTGGCATCGGCAAGTCAAAGTGGGTTGGGTTCTGCCCCGTATAAACACCTCCCCGAAATCTATAAATCCCATCTAAGTTCGAGTCCTTTTGGCACCAGACACTCTTTGAATAGGTACCCGGTCCTGTCATGCCGACGACCATAGCCGTTACTCACGAGCACACGGCGGCGCTTCTCTCGACACGGAGGTGTAATTTTCATAAGCCTATTACCTAGGGCACAATGGGCTGGAGCAATAGATTCCATTTCTGCTTTTTGGTGCAACAGTCCCTACCAGCCTCTTGCATGGAAAAGCCGACCGCGGTTCTTACCCCGGATGCTCATTATGGTAGAGCGTCACAATCTGGACATGCATGCCTATCCTTGTATCAGCGTGCTGCTGGTCAGGCACGATTCATTTGTGAAAGCAGGGACCCAGGCCATGCCGAGGTCAGCCAACAGCGCATTATTGTTTTTTCCACTTGCCTTGTGCGAAAGGGAGGGGGCTAGAATCTTGCCCCGTTTTAGTGGCATCATGATGGGCATCTATGATATGAGATGTCGCTTTTGACGCCATTACAGATTGGGGTTGTTATGCCGCACCTAGCAAGGGATCAGCACAAGCCCCAAAGAGGAGGGTCCGCCATAAATATGATACGGCATGTGACACAGGCAGGCGCAACCATGCTCCTGCTTATTGCAGCACTGTACCACCCCGACGTAGCCGCGGCACATGGAAGCACGGATTTGGAACAAGACCCGTGTGTGCGCCAACTCGGTGACGGCATGGTGCATTTCAGCGCCTATCAGCCGCAATACGAGGTGAAGGATCAATACTGCACGGAAATCCCCCAGGAAGGCGACACGTTCTTAGTTGTGGATCTCGTGGACCCGGCGTTGCGTACCGAGCCGGTCGGAATGCGGATCGTGAAGGGAAATGGCACCAAAGAGACAGAGGATCAAATTATAGCGGATGTGCGTCCGAGCTACCATCCGGACGGAGTGCTCAGGAGCGAAGTCAGACTGGATGAGGGCCAGTATACGGTTACCATACAGTCGGAGAAACGGAACATTCTGAAGCGCCCGCAGTATCTCCTGAGGGTTCACATGATCGACTATCAGAAGCTTGTGCTTTCCATAGGAGGCCCGCTGGTAGGCGTCCTACTATTTGCCTGGCTTGTGTACAAACTTATACGATCGAAGTGGCTGCGGAGATGGTGGACTGCCGCCCCCAGTTCTTAGCAAACCAGGCGTTCCGATCAGCGATCATCACTATTCCAGAGGGAGGACCCGGACAATGTTTGTGCAAATCCTGAAACCGGTTGGCCTGTGCATCCTGATGCTCGCGATCGGGGCTCCATTCTCCACTGAGGCCCACGCGCACGGAGGACTGGCATTGGCAGAGGACATGTGCAGACTCACGATCGGCCCTTACAACATGCATTTCACCGGTTATCAGCCTGATAACACACGCAATAAGGAATTCTGTGAAGACATTCCGGCAACCGGCCGCACGGTCGTGGTGCTCGATTATATGGATGATGCGCTCCGCCCGTTGCCTACCGAGGTTCG
>DATNCR010000134.1:0-11772 GCA_035607135.1 Nitrospiraceae bacterium | reverse complement strand
AATGACCACCTCTCCAATCCGCAGCGGCCATACCCCAATGACACGCCCGCCTATCACCTTCTTGTCATGTTGCATGGCATCCCAGAGGGACGTAAAGGATGCCCGTGGGACCTGTTCGGATAACCCAGCCCGCTGGACCAGACTCCTGATCCGTTCCACAACGTCTCGCCCACACAGGCCCATATAACAAGCCACATCGGCCTCTTGCACCAATCCGATCCCAACTGCTTCACCGTGAATCAATCCGTGGTAGCCTGCGAGTGACTCCAGTGCATGTCCGATGGTATGGCCGTAATTGAGAATCCGTCGACGGTCCGATTCTCGTTCATCTTCGGCAACCACCCGCGCTTTGATTTCACAGGATCGTGTAATCGTGTGAATAACCGGCTCTTCCTTAAGTTTCAAGAGCGCAGAAATTTCCTGCTCAAGATAGGCGAAGAATTCTTGATCGGCGATAATACCGTATTTGATCACTTCGGCTAACCCGGCAATCCATTCTCGGAAAGGCAGGGTGCGCAACGTATGCGGGTCGATCAATACCGCGCGCGGCTGGTAGAACGCCCCGATAAGATTCTTTCCCAGCCGATGGTCCACGCCGGTTTTTCCGCCAACACTGGAATCAACTTGAGCCACAAGCGTGGTCGGCACTTGTACAAATGGAATCCCTCGTTGATAGATCGCGGCAGCAAATCCAGTGACGTCACCGATGACTCCGCCACCAAGAGCCAGCAATAGCGACTGACGTTCGAACTTATGCCTGGCCAACACATCGAGGATCTTGGCAATAGTGCTGAGTGTCTTTGTTCGCTCTCCCGGCGGCAAGATAATCGGAGTAGGGTCATATCCCGCCTTGCGAAGCGAACGGATGGCCGCTTTAAGATAATGGTGTGCAACATGCCGATCGGTCACCACCCCGATCTTCGGAGAAGTCGTGAGGGTGTGGAGCCTATCACCCACTGTCGTAAGTAAGCCCGGCTGGAGGACGATGTCGTAGCTCCGTTCTCCCAGTATCACCGGTACAATCTGTTCTGCCACACCGGTGATGGCCAACGGTGGTCTCTCCTAGCCCGACTTACCAAGCCCCCATCCCAATCCTACTGGATAGGGAACTGGATAGGGAGGCTCGGACCCACGGTCACTTCGCCTGGCGTCATGGTACGTTGCAACGGCTGCCATCGAGGGGGGATGGTATCACAACGGGTGGGAAACTAGAAGGTTTTCAGATACCCCGCTAAGCCAACAGCTCGTGTTTCATGGCCGTGGAGTTTCGGCTTTAGACTGAGTAACCATCACATTGGTTGTTTTGATATAGACATCGCCGCTGCCCGGGCATGATGTCGGTTTGATTACGATGGTATTGCAAGAGAATACGACCGATCGCCCGCCGTACGTTCTTCCGCCGGACAGACCGGCATCAATCATATGAGACATGCGCAGCAGACGAGAACGTGTGCTTTGGCGGATAGAGATGAAATACCAACCCGAACGCCTCACCTCCTTGAGCCTGCCATTGATGAAGAGCCAGAAGGTCGGCTCCTAGCTCTTCACATTGTCTTCACGATGGTGGGTGTCAAGAAGATGAGCAGCTCTTGTTTCGCAACCGCCTCGGTCTTCTGCTTGAAGAGCCATCCCAAAACAGGCACGCGAGAGAGATAGGGGATACCAACCACGCTGTTGCTCTGTGTATCGATAAACACCCCGCCGATTACCATGGTCTCACCATCGCGGATATTGACCTGGGTATTGGCTTCCCGTCGGTCAATACTTGGACCAGCCGGATTGCTACGGGCACCGACGGCATTTCTGGTTGCGCGAACCGTCATCATGATCAGCTTACCGGTTTCCTTTGGATCTCGAGAGGTAATCTGAGGAGTCACATTGAGTTCCAGGTTTGCATCCACAAATGTCGTCTGGGTTCCCTGGAGGGAGGTCGTCTGGAACGGGATTGATTCCCCTTGCGAGATCTTGGCCGCCCGCTTGTCCAACGTTGTGACCTTCGGTGCGGCAATGACTTTGCTCAGACCCAGCAACTCACCTGCCGACAACCGCATATCTAGCAACGCTCCATCTGTTCTCCCAACCGTAAACCCAACTCCAGGAGTCGACGTCAAACCTCCAACTGTGGCGGGAAGATTGACCAGAAAGTTCGATGTTTGAGCCCCAAATGATCCGGTATTACCGGTCTTAAAGTTCGCCACCCCAAAAGAAGATCCGAGCTGATTCACATTCTGGATACCCCACTGCACACCCAATGAACGGGAATAGGTTGTATCAGCCTGCACGATCCTGGCTTCAATTTGGACCTGAGGCACTTCAAGATCAAGCCCATCAATCAGCTGTTTAAGCACTCCAACTTGGGTTTCCGTATCCCGGACGACTAAGGCATTGGACCCCTGACTCTGTTGCATCAACCCTCTCGGGCTCAAGTACTGCCGAAGAGCAGTCAAGAGTTCAGTTGCTTGCAAGTTTCTAATATAGAACACCCGATCGACCAGCGGTTCTGCTCTGATCTTGGCATCCATCGCCTGTGCTTCTTCACCCTGCTGTTTCGCAATGTTCGCCAGCGAATCGATCCACAGGATATTGCCCTGCCTGATCTTGCCCAACCCATTCATTTTCAAAATCATATCGAGCGCTTGATCCCAGGGCACACTCACGAGCTTCATTGTGACCTTGCTCTTGACTCCTTCACCGACGACCATGTTAAACCCGCTCACTTCGGCAATGAGGCGCAGCACATTGCTGATGTCGGCCTGCTGAAAATCGAGCGAAATGCGCCGGCCGACATAGTGCCTCTCTCCAACAACCAAATCTTCTTTTGGCGTGCTGACCTCAGCCGCAGGATCTCCCCCGACAGGTGCCAGAACAGGCCCCCCCGAGGTCAACTGGACAGGTTGGACATGAAGCTTTGTTGAAGGTCGCCGAACCGTGGCCAATGTCCGCTGAATTACCCGAGAGGTGGTATCCGTCTGGATCAACGGGATGGCGGAATACTTCGACTCGACGGTGTGAACCGCCTCGACCAGGTTAGGGTGTGTACCTACACTGGTATCCGTCCCTGCACCTTCCCGAAGGTTGACAAGAAGGTTCGTGCCCTGGGGTTCAACCGAGTAGGCAATCGTACCGGCAAGATCCAGAACCACCCTTGTCTTATCAGGATGATACCCCAGACGCACCTGCTTCAACATTCGGTGATTCACCGATATGAATGGCTTTCGTATGGCAGACGCCACGCCTGGCATGTCAATCATGAGACGTCGCTCATCAAGACGTGTCACCTCATGGGCCAGCTTGCCATCTCCCGAGAGGACCACGCGGAGATCGTCCGTGCCACGCTGAACATCTATGCGAGTGAGGGTCTGCGCCAGGCCTTCCTTTATGTTCCCCGGCATGCCAGCATCGGCAACAGGCACATCGGTTGACGCCGCCATCGATGGCATGACCATCGAGACACTCAGCGCTCCGACTGCTGAGAGCACACGAACAAATGCTGTGGTTGTCATGGTCAGCTTAGGTGTCATTCTGCGCCCTCTTTCGGGTGGAGGAGCTTGACATACTCTCGCTCCTGTTTAGTCCCATACACATCGGTAAACCGTTCTTGCACGACTATACCTTTCTCTGTCACAGCACTCACCACTCCATTATTGGGACCGATGCGCGTTCCTCGACGTACCGTGTATCCATTCCCATCGGGCGTCTGAAGCATAGCCGTATTGCCATACGCTCCCCATATCACAGCGATCAGGTTCATCTCCGTGAGCCCGACACGTTGGAGGGGAGGTAGCGTGGGATCAATCGACCCGAGCCCCAACTGTTGCAACACCGGCACGAATGGATCGCGCCGCCCAGACGGGTCATAGGAATGTGTGCTCACTGGCTCTGCCATCGAATTGGGCACACCTGGTTGAATCGTCTCATTAGCGGCTGTCCCTGCTGATGTTGGGGACGGCGCCTGCCCCGGCACTTCGTTGAGTGGCTGAGAACCCATACCTGTTTCAGCAAACCCCAGGCCCAGTGCAACGAGCAGACCGGCGCATCCAATCAGAGTGATACGTGCTGTCTTCATGGTCAACCGATCGTTTTCACAGATGACTTTCATCGCTCATGGCCTCTCACACATCCAACTCGTTGGACTTCATTTCTTCTGAGGGGTCGCCGGAGCCGCCGCAACCAGCTTGGTCTCTTCTGGCGCCGCATAGGCGATAAGGTCAAACACGGTCTGTGTGACAACCCGCCCCTTCTCCATCTTTGGCGCTCCCATCTTGAGACCGGACACGGTCACAATTCGAGGCAGCGCGTTGATTCGATCGAAAAACAAGGCCGCCGTATGGTAACCGCCGGAGACCTCTACGTTCACCGGCATCCGCACAAACAATTTCGATGCATCCTCGCTCTTGGCGCTCGGTTTCCACAGCCTAATGTCGAGCCCAAGCCGAATCCCCAGGTCTGATACCTGTTTGAGCAACATCACCGCCTCCCCTTCAGGCGGCAATCGCTCTTTCTTTTTTGCCAACTCGATCTCCAGTTGCTTACTGGCCGCAATGAGTTCGTCAAGATGCTTGACTTTAATGGTCAATGTTTGAATCTCAGTGTCGAGCGAACCGATTGCTACCTGGAGCCCTTCAATCTCAGCAGATTTTGGCTCTGCCACGTAATAGTAGAAGCCGACGATAATCCCCGCAAGAACCATCAGAAGCAGCCCCACCTTCTGAACCAATGGAATTGACCGCAAGAGGTCAAGATTAATGGTCGGCAACTTCATGATTCTTACCCTTTGAGACGAAATCCAAGTTTAAACTGATAGACATTAATTTGGCTCTCCACCGCAGCTCGACTTTCTTGAAGGTAGATATCCGTGAAATAGTCGGTACGGCGCAGGTTATTCACGAATTCCACCACATCATCGTTGGTCGCCGCACGTCCCTCAAGTTCGATCTCTTTCCCGGTCACCGCGACTCTCACGAGCCACACTTTCAACGGTTCCAGACTCTGACTGACATGGTCGAGCACCTTGACAGGGCCGACGCGTGACTTTTCCAATTCATCGATAATGCGATTTTTGTCCTCCAGCACTTTCTTTCGGCTTTCAAAGTCAGAAACCTGTTTCACTTGTTCTTTCAATTGCGCAACTTGCTTTTCCTTATCGAGTTTTTCAGCCTGCCGCACGCTGATCTCATCATCGAGTGATGCCGAGTACCACCAGCACCCCGCCAGGGCAATGAACAACAGCCCCACACCCAACAGCGCCTGTGCTCTGACGTCGTACTGAGGCTTTGCCTTATGCCCCTTGGGCCCCGGCAATAAATTAATGCGAATCATCGATCCCCCACCGATCTAAGGGCCAATCCAACTCCCACGGCAGCCAACGGAGCTAATTCGGCTAACGTATTTTGATCAAAATCGCTCCCTGAGGTATCGATTTCGCTGAACGGATTCGCGACCTCGACCACCGCGTGCATTCGATCTTTCAGTTGCGCGAGCAGACCCTTCACTTGAGCACCCCCTCCGCACAACAGTACTTGCTGAACGTCCGCATCCGGCATAGTTGACTTGAAATAATCGATGGTCCGCGCAATTTCAGACGCCACCTCGGCATTGACGCTGTCGACGACCGTCGTCACCGCGGCCTGATTGCTCCCTCCCGAACGCTCGCCTTTTTTCGTCTCCTCCGCCTCTTCATAGGACATTCCCATTTCTCGCTGAATCGCTTCCGTATAGCGATTCCCTCCGATGGGAATATCACGTGTGAACAATGAGGTACCGCCTCGAACAATATTGATATTCATCACACTAGCGCCAATATTGACGAGCGCAGTCGTTTCCTCTTGGGAAACAGGGTAATTAATCGCATGCATGTTTTCGATCGCAAAGGCATCAACATCCATCACGATGGGAAGCAGCCCCGCCCCCTTGACGAGTTCGGTCAGCTCATTGATCTTGTCCTTCTTAGCCGCAACGAGAATAATCGACATCTCTCCCTGGGCATCGCCTCCGGCCTCGGAAGAGGGCAACACACTAAAGTCGATGTTCACCTCATTAATGTCGAAGGGGATGTACTGCTCTGCGGCAAGCCGCACCTGCCCCTCCAATTCCTCATCAGGCATCGGCGGCAAACTGATCTTTTTAATGATGACCGCATGGCCAGAGATCGACACAGCGACTTGCTTGACCTTGATCTTTGTTTCCTCAAACAACTCCCGAATCGCCGACACGACTCGCCCCTCATCCATTACCGTACCATCGACAATGACTTCCGGCTCAAGTGGTTTAAAGCCAAACTTCTGGAGAATGTATCGACCACGACTTTCCTTCAACTGGACGAGCTTGATACCACTCGATCCGATATCCAGCCCCACGAGCTGTCGCCTCGGGGTGAACATGGTGAACAAATCCGTTTCGGCAAGACCTTTGAATGAGCTCAACATATGTGTCCCCGACTGTACATGACAATCCGCGCAGGACAAATCTTTATGTGAATATTGCGCAGACGATCCATCATGACCATACCCCCGCACACTTCAGCGTTCCACAGTCAGAATGTGTATTGATTCGACTCTGGCCATTCATCTGCGTCCTGCCCATTCTGCATTCCCCTGATGATGAGAAGCTTCCTATGCATTCTCTACGTAAGAGAGATATCTTAATAATTCACCAGCACTGCAGATTAGCTTCATGCACATGCTAAGTATAGTCCAGATGCTCTACCTGTCAAGGAAATCACTTTTCGTACACACACATGTGGTTGAGACGAAGACGATGGCGGCAGAAAGCAGAGAGTCTGACGGCGTCCAGGCTTATTGCCTGTTGAGATCGCGATGGGCAACGGTCACTTGATATCCGAAGGCTGAAAAGCTTTCTTGAAGTCGGCCGGCAATGGCCACAGACCGATGACGTCCACCGGTGCAGCCCAACCCAACATTCACATAGCTACGACGTTCTCGTTCGAAGAGAGGAATGAGAAATTTGAAGAGGCCTTCCAACTGCCCGATGAACGCGACGGCGTCCGGATCTGTCAGCACGTAGGTCCGCACGCGCGGGTCTTCCCCGGTTAAGGGTTTGAGGTCTGGAACGAAGAACGGATTCCGCAAGAACCGGACGTCGAACAGAAGATCAATGTCGTACGGCACGCCGAACTTGTAACCAAATGTCACCAGCGAGATGGTCAGCCGGTGAGGTGCGTCCTCCCTCCTGAATTGCCTGATCAACAGTTCTCGCAACTCATGCACCGTCAAATCCGAGGTATCGATAATGCGGTCGGCATGTCGCCGAAGTTCAGCAAGACGCTCCTTTTCAAAGCGCACACCCTCCAATACCGGGAGATGCGGCAGAAGCGGATGGGGCCTTCGAGACTCCGAGAATCGACGAACCAACACCTCCTCACGGGCTTCAAAGAACACGAGCTCAACCGCATGGCCTAGTACCTTCACCCGCTCAAGAATGCCCACGAGATCGGAAAAGAACACGCGCTCCCTGACATCGATGCCGAGCGCAACATTTTGTATTTCTCCCCCCTGCTGGTTACACAGCTCGACAAAG
The DNA here is from genome assembly GCA_035607135.1 of Nitrospiraceae bacterium. Lineage (GTDB taxonomy): Bacteria > Nitrospirota > Nitrospiria > Nitrospirales > Nitrospiraceae > Palsa-1315. Next base: position 4,236 of record DATNCR010000134.1, on the reverse strand, counting down.
GTCGGCAGAAGGGCTGGCGGTAGATTATCGATACAGAAATACCCGACGTCCTCGAAACATTTTAGGGCATGCGACTTCCCTGAACCGGAAAGACCGCTGAGCACAACCAATTTGAGTCCAGCCATGCCTGCCTGTTATGGGTCAATCAGGACCATTCGATGACGATCAATACGCTGAAGAATCTGTAATTTTCCAGAAGCCAGTGCAGTGAATACCAGCAGCGAACCAGGCAGAGGATCGAGCCGGCGCTTTGCATCTTCCAGAGTCAGAACAACCCTGACTGGGCGAATGACTTCCAGCTCTTCCTCTTCCTTATGGAGTGTCGGAGGCGGAAGCTTACGCACTGACCTCTTCGTCGGTTCCTTATGCTCAGTCTGGCGCTCCTTTTGTTTTCTGATCTGCGCACCCAAACGGTCCACGAGCTGGTCAATCGTCGCATACATTTCTTGCGTCGAAGCCTTGGCCTGAATCCGTCGCCCTTGCACCGTACAGACGACCTCCGCACTATGCTGAAGCTTGCTCACACCCAGGGTCACTTCCAGATGGCTCAGCGTCACTTCATACCGCACGAGCCGCTCAAATCGACTTTCAATATGCTGCCTGAGCGCCGGTGTGATGACGAGGCGTCGTCCTGTAATTTTCATAGGCATTCATCCTTTCAAGCTGAAGAACCTTGGCTCCGTGGTCACTCGACTATGCCGGTTGGATCTCATCATCTCTATCACCAGGGGAGAGACCAAATAAGAAAGGCGTGCGTGCACGGTTGGACAGTGAAGGTCTAACAGGATGCGGGAACACCCGGTGGGCACGCCGCTGGAGGGATTTGTGAACATCCTGCTAAAAGAACCGCTTACGCTGCGTGGCAGATGGAATGTGTTCTTCCGCCCGATACTTGGCCACCGTCCGTCTCGCGATCACGACTTGTTGTGTGAGCAACCGCGCCGCGATCTCTTCATCTTTGAGGGGATGACTCGCGTCTTCCTCTGCCACCATTTTTCGAATCATTTCTCTCACCGTGACGGATGACATCATATCGGAAGGCTGGTCTGCCCGCTGCAGGCCGGCGTTGAAGAAGAATTTCAGTTCGAGCATCCCCTGCGGACAATACATATACTTGTTCGCCGTGACACGACTGATTGTTGACTCATGCATCCCGATATCTTCAGCCACCTGCTTGAGCACCAACGGCTTCAGATGCTGCACGCCCTTTTCAAAGAACTGCTCCTGAAACTTCACGATACTCGACACGACCTTGACAATCGTCTTATTCCGCTGCTCGATACTGCGAATGACCCATTGTGCCGCCCGTAGTTTTTCATCCAGATAGGCTTTCGTCTCCGCGGACCCACTTTCGCCTGTCCCCATCAATTGCTTATAGTATGGACTGATCCGCATCCGGGGTAGCCCATCGTCATTCAGTAAGACCACCCATTCCCCTTCATTCTTGACGACAAACACGTCAGGGACAATGACATAGTTCTGGGTGTTCGTATACGGTCGTCCGGGCTTCGGCTCAAGCGCTTCGATGACCTTGGTCGCCTGAAACACTTCATCAACTGTGACATCCAAGGCTTTCGCAATCCTCGCATATTGTTTCTTTTCCAAATCTTTGAGATGGTGTTGAACAATGGCTTCAACGATCGATCCCTTCAAGGCCCCGGGCCGGGCCCCCAATGAGCCCATGGTACTCGTCCTCAAATGTCCGATTTGTAAGAGCAGGCATTCCACGAGGTCTCGTGCCGCCACGCCGGTCGGATCGAAGCTCTGAATATCCTTCAGAACTGACTCCGCCTCCTGCTCCTGGAAGTCGGTCCCGGCAACCATCTCTGCGAGAGACATGCGCAGGTATCCATCATCGTCGAGGTTACCAATGATCAACCGCCCAATCCCTTTCTCACGATCGGACAAACCAGAAAACGACAGCTGCCAGAGAAGATGGTCTTCCAAGGATGTCGCTTTCGCCATGGTTTGTTCATAGGAAGGGAACTCGTCCTGTGATGATGATTGAGACTCGGATCCGCCGATCCGGCGATCACTCCCAAAGTACTCTTCCCAGCCAGCCGCTGAGGCCTCATCCGGCGTATCGCGTTCTTCCGGAGTGGACTCCTCCACATTCGATGGTTCACTGTCCGCTGATGCGGCCGCATCCTCCGCCTTTTCCTCTGCACTCGTGGCCTCGCTATCCTCAGCTTCTGCGGGGAGATCCTCCAACAGTGGGTTTTCCATCAAATGTTGCGTAAGGCTCTGCTGAAGCTCGAGTCTCGACAATTGCAGAAGCTTGATCGCCTGCTGCAATTGTGGAGTCATTATCAGCTTTTGACTCAGTCGAAGGTCGAGCCTAAGCTTCATCGTACAGATCCTTCCGCATCATAGCTTGAACCGTTCCCCTAGATAGACAGCCCGGGCCATTTCACTCTTGACGATGGTTTCGGGAGACCCGGCCTCAAGAATCAGCCCCTCGTTGATGATATAGGCCCGATCCGTGATGGAGAGTGTTTCCTGGACATTGTGATCCGTGATCAAAATACCGATCTCTTTTTCTTTCAACTGGGTAATGATGTGTTGGATGTCCGCGACAGCAATCGGGTCGATCCCTGCAAAGGGTTCATCGAGCAGCATGAACGACGGGCTCGTTGCGAGTGCTCTGGTAATTTCCAACCGCCGACGTTCCCCACCCGACAGCGCATACGCCATACTCGTTCGAATATGGGATAGGTCCAGTTCCTTGAGCAGGACATCGACCCGGTCGCGCCTCTCTGCCCGAGAGTAATCCAGCATCTCAAGAATTGCCAGAACATTGTCTTCAACAGACAAGCGTCGAAACACCGATGATTCTTGCGGAAGATACCCAATACCTTTTCTCGCGCGTCTGTACATTGCGAGATCCGTGATCACCTCTTCTCCGAGCGAGATCGCCCCCTCATCAGGCTGGCACAGACCGACGATCATATCGAAAATGGTGGTCTTCCCAGCTCCATTGGGTCCCAGCAAACCCACGATCTCACCGGCATGAACTTCGATCGAGACGCCCTTGACGACCTTACGCGAGCGAAAACTTTTCACCAGGCCTGTGGCGCGTAAGCCAATACGTTTCGCACTCTTCACTGAAGAGCCTGTTGACGGCGCATTACCCTGAGCCGCCTCGATCACTTGCTCGCCCCTCCGTCCGGCTCGATCCGCACATGCGAGCCTCCTTCTACGACACTCCGATCTTCTGTCAAAAACATCGTGATTTGTTTGCCGCTGACCCTTGTTCCCTTATCCCAAGCTACCGGGTCACCTGTCAGAACGATCTTATCTCCATCGTGGTAGTAGATCGCTTTCTCACAGGTCGCACTGCCGGAATCCTTCTCGATTTTCACTCGTCCCGTCGCCTCAATCTTGTTGATCGAACGATTCGACACCGCCGGCATCATCCCAACCTCTTTCGCCGGTGCAGCCCCCTTGACGGCCTCATGCCCTTTCTGGTTATCGATCGCAGCTGGATCTTGTGCGCGAAACGTCACCACCATATGATCGGAATAGACCACCAATGACCCACGCGTCAGGATCACCGTCCCTTCAAATACCGCTTGGCTATCCTGATTCTTTACGGTCATCTTTTTGGCGGTAATCGTCGTGCTGACCGCTTGATCAACACCACCTTTGGGAGGGGCTGCGTCAGCTGATTCGCCCAACGAAGCCATCCCAAACGGAACCAAATTAAGAAGCAGGAGCCAAATCCACATGGACGTCCTCAAGTACCTCAAATTCTTCGCGGTCCAAATGTCCCAACAGCCCACGTCCCGTCACCTCTAACCCATGCCCAACGATACGAACGGGATCCTGCGTGCGTATCTCTCTCGTCTGATCAGTCCAAGCCAGATGGTTGGTATAGATCACATATCCACTCTCAGTGTGGATCACGAGTGGCTCTGATCGGTTTGCGAGCACAAAGTTCTTTGTCTCTGTATTCAATGTCCCTTCATCTCCCGTCACCGTCAATTCCTTCCCCCGCTGGCCGAATAGTGTCACGGCAACCGCTTGAAGCATCGCCTGCTTGTCCCGTTCAAAGAGCCGAGCTTCCTGTGCCTGCACTTGCCAGAGAACCGTATCGCCCTTCGTTTGGGTGAACGTAAACTGAGAGATCGTGGCATCTGCGGTACTTATGGATCCAGGTGCCGCCGCCGTCGGGGTTGGAATCGTTGTCGAATTGGTCATCAGCAGGTACCCAAGGAAACAGGCCAACACCATACT
>DATNCR010000111.1:0-2710 GCA_035607135.1 Nitrospiraceae bacterium | reverse complement strand
CAAACGGACGAGGTCGTTCGTGTAAGGAAGGGGATAGGCTTCATCAAAATCATTGATGCCCCAGATCAAGCGTCCTTCAGCGTCTCGCCACGTCCCGAAGTTATCGACATGGAGATCGGCGACCGCCAGCACGACTGGTGCTCGTGCCACGTCGGCGCATAGTTGTGGCCACAATTGCATCCATCGGAAAAACGTGGCTCGAAGAAAGGAGAACGCATCCCGTTTCATCACGAGATGTTTGAGGGCGAGATCTGCCTTAACCAAAGATGTGTGCTTCGCCAGCCAAGTCTCGTACTCTCGATTGACTATCGCGATCGTTCGCCGCATTTCGGGAGTGTATCCGAAAAGCTGAATGACACTCCACACCAGGAACAGGGCATCGCCATCCCATGGGTCCGCATCGTGCCAAAGCTGATAAGGATGAGTGGTCCTGAGAGTCAGGGGGGCTAACAATCACGCCGAGGGGACCGAGATTCCTGTTAATGACCGCTTCACCTGGCTGCCTCAGAACTTCACCGTCAACCACCCCATGACCCGGCTGCCGATCGTGTCGCCCAAGGGATGTTCCTTGTGCCTATCGTTCAACGCATTGAAGGCAGTCACGGCGACTTCCGCCTCACGACGATATTCTGTGACACTCACTTCCTGCCAAAATCGATAGGCTCCACGAAGATTCACGAGGGTGTAGCTGTCGATGAACCGAGAGGGCACGGCATTTCCGAACAAGGGGGCATTGTTAAAATCACTGTCAATACGAAAGCTGGTACTGTCGACGTAATTCACGGACCCTTCTCCGGACACACCATTGTCGAATTCGGCACGCAGGCCGGCACTGCCCTTTACGCGAGGGGCTTCACGTTGATGAGTCCCGCCAAATTTATCGTCCACTTTGACAAACGACACATTGCCAAATGCTTGCAACCACGAGGTGAGGAGCAGTTCCAGCCCAAACTCACCCCCATAGAGGCTCGCCTTGCCTGGCCGGTTATCGTAGAACACTGCCCGAACCGTATTGTCGAACCGAGGATCCTGGATGTCGCGTATGAGATTGGCGAATAAGTCTGCCCGTACCCGCACGCGATGTTGTGCAAACCACCCCTGATACCCAATATCGTAAGACACTATTTGTTCGGGAATCATATTTGGATTACCCAAATATGGGAGGGGCGGAGTGCCTGGAGGATTAAAGGGTGACGGAAAGCGGGCATTGCTAAATGTCTCTAGAAGAGTCGGGGGACGATAGCCGATCGAGAAGGATGCTCGAAATGTATGATCTGGAATCGGAGTCAGAAGAATCGCGACCCGGGGACTGACGGTCGGATGAATAAACGAATCCATGTCATACCGAACCCCAGCCGTGACGGAGAGTAAATCAATAGGGGTCCATGCACTCTGCATGAGCAGGCCAAGACGATGTTCATGTGCGGAAGGGTCAACCGCATTTCCTGTGAGTGTATTATAGCGATAATTTACGCCATAACTGATGCGCCACGAGTCCAATACCGTCAGGGTTTGGAGACCGTCAACGTTATACGTGTTCGTGGTATAGAGCAGGGGATGGTTTCCGGCTGGATCCGTTCCCCGGAACAGGTTACCAAGAAGCGGATGGGGGGTGTCTTCGACATCTTGAATTGATTTCATCCAGAACGCACGGAGATAGAGGTCCGGACGTTCATACCCCATATGTGTATAGGCTTGAGAGGCAGTGCTTTCCCCAAGCGCTGATTCAATAAGATTTCCTTCAAAACGGTTCGCTTTAACTAGGCCGCCCGAGAGCAAAAGTTTTGCTTCCCCTGATGTCTGATAGACAGTCTGTATGTTTACTTTGTCGGAACGGAAGGCCAGGGCGTTGCGATCACGCCACTGCTGATTTTGGTCATGCCCGACCGAAAGCCGATAGCCCAGATTGCCCGCTGACCCGGCATGAATGGCCGCGCTGGATATTGTACCGAACTCACCTCCGCCGAATTGAATCGTGTTACCTTTCATTTCTCCCGGGGACTTGGTAATAATATTGATCACACCGTCAAACGCGTTGAACCCGTAAATAACCGAGCCTGGTCCCTTCATCACTTCGATGCGCTTGATCTCCGGTAGGGTTACCGGGAGCATCTTCCAGTTCACTTGACCTTCACCATCGTTGTAGATCGATCGTCCATCCACCATGACAAGCACCTTATTGGCTTCGAGCTGGTTATCGCCACGCACGCTGACGTTGATTTCTGCACCCGTCACCTGCATGACTTCGATACCTGGAATGCGACGGAGGACCGTCGGAATGTCGGTCGCCCCGGAGTGGCGAATGTCTTCGTCCGTGATCACATACACATTCGAAGGCGCTTTCGAGATCGGTTGCTCATAACGCGAAGCAATGCTCACGCTTTCTTCTTCCTTGAGGAGTTCGAGTTCCTGAATAGGGCGCTCGGCCTCAGGCTCTGCTGAGAGTGCGGACTCAATGATTCTCAGGGGAGCACTGAATATGACGATGACGGTGAAGAAGAGGGGGAATCGGCCAAACCAAGTCATGCATGTGCCAGCATAAACAAAAACCTCCTGTAACGCTTTGGTGTCTGAAGGGCTGGAAGGCAGGATCCAAACGCGTTGCCTGACGCAACAGCAATTTGTGGGCCACAGTCAGGCTGATGAGCCAATTATCGAATTACCAGTATTTCATTGAGCGAGCGTGATGAAGAAGAGTGAGTTCTTGGGA
>DATNCR010000105.1:0-16041 GCA_035607135.1 Nitrospiraceae bacterium | reverse complement strand
GGTATTGGCTAGAGCATCTGAAAGAGTCGGCTTGATTGTGGATTCCGTGTAGCGAAGCGGCCTAACGATTGTTCTCTGACGGTAGTCATCGAAGGACCTCCCAAGACGGTCATCCATGATCGCATGCTCGAACAGAGACACTTCTCCCTATGAAGCGACATCGATGCGCTTCCAGTTATTCTGGAGCATCCCTCCCACCGTCGTGCTTCTAGGAAGCCTGATCATCTACCTCCCTCTCATTGATGGAGGAACAACGCATTTTCCCGTGATGACGATGCGACTGGCCATCTTGGCAGTGGTGTGTTCGTGGTTGATTCAGCAAGTGAGGCAAGGCTGTCTCGTCTTGAATCGCGGTCGTATTCTACCGGTCGTTGGGATCTTTCTGGCATGGGCATCCGTGTCCATGGCCATCACGCCGTACAAGAACGCAGGTGTCCAATGGTTGATTAGTCTCTTCTGCTATGGCGCGTTATACGCAATCGTCTCTCAAGGCGTGAAGACGAGCGAGCATGCACGTCAAGTCATGATGGTATTCGTCGGAATGGGCATGTTCGAAGGACTCTTAGGAATCGCACAATACGCCTGGTTGGGAGAACTCAGAGCGAGGGGAACGTTTTTCAACCCCAACTTCTTTGCCACCTTGCAGGTCGCCACCTTCTCCGTGGCGCTTGGAATGTTAACCAGTGTGCCGTGGAGGGAATCGCATGGCTGGAAGCGAGTGGTGCTGTGCGGTGCCGCGGGGGTCTCATTCTCGGCGTTCATATTGGCGCAGTCGCGGGGAGCGTTAGGGGCGTTAGTCATCGCGGCTCTATACATCACGTGGTCGCGCTTCGAGAAAAAAGCGGTAGTGGCGCTCGCTCTCATCATCGTTGCGCTGGCGCTGATGCCGAATCCGCTCAGCCGGAGGCTGAGCGAAGTGTCAAAACAGGATCCGTACGCTTACAGCCGAGTCGATATCTGGAAAAGCTCCTTGGAAAGAATCGCCGAACATCCATGGGGAACAGGGCTGGGGATGTTTAAATATGCGTCGTTTCAGTACCGGTTTCCCAACGACCAGAGTATTGTGCGTTACGGTAAACGAGCGGAATCAGCGCATAGTGGGTTCCTGCAAATCGCAGTTGAGTTGGGAATAGCTGGATTGGGGATTTTCTTGTTCGGCATTTGGGTATGGATCTGTGAGGTCAAGACAGTAGTGAAGAATCAGTTGCCAGATTGGGAGCATGGTCTCATCGTGGGAGGGGTTGCGGCGGTGTTGGCCATTCTCTCCCATGCGGCAGTGGATTCTGTGTTTCATGAGCCGGCGTTAGTCATGAGCATGATCGTGATCGGCGGTGCTATTTTAAGATTCAAGCCAATTGATGCGTCCGCTATGGGACAGTGGCGGATGCCGTTTTCGTTTCGTCCAGCTCGTTTCGCTCTCATTCTGTTCTTCGGCCTCCTGTTGTCGGCATTGATTATCCAGCCGGCCGCCGCCTGGTACAGCTTCAGCCATGGACAGGCTCATGCCAAGGCAGGCAGACAGGATCTCGCATGGTATTGGCTTGAATGGGCGTCATGGATCGATCCTGGCACCACTGGCTATCATGACGCTCTTGCCCGCGCGTCACTTCACCGCTTTGAGCAATCCAGAGAGCCACAGTGGCTGGTGAAAGCGGTTGAAGAGGAACGGTTGGCCACTGAATTAAATCCCCTCGACGGCCGGTTTCCCTATCGATTGGGAACAATCTTCGATTCGATGGCTCGGCAGGGCGTGTCGCTGGATCAGCAGGGATCTGCACTCAAAGAAGCGACGGACGCCTATCACCAGGCGATTCGAATTGATCCCTACTCTCCGCTGAATTACATGGGTTTGGCAAACATTGCGTTGTCGCAAGGCCGTAGGAACGAAGCACGGTCATGGCTGCAGCAAGCCGTCGCATACGAGCCGAACTACTTGCCAGCACATTTGCGGCTCGCCGAACTGTCACTGAGCGATGGCAATGTCACCGATGCGCGCTCGGAGTTCGAGACAATCGTTGCTGTCCAAAAACGATACCAAAGAGGGGCCATGAATGATCTTGAGCACCAGTTCTTAGATGTCAATCCAAGTGCACTTCAAAACTCGCTGTCTATCAAGCTCGAGCAATGAATGAAATAAGTTGCCAACGGACTCTTTGGACCATCGGTGCTTTCCTGGTGGCACTGCAAGGCCTTCTCTTCTTGCCGGTCAACCACTGGATCGCGTCAAAACCAACGCTCCAACAGATCACCTACCTGCCTGAGGGGAAGTATTTACGGATCGCTTCACTAGGATTTCGGGAATTGGCCGCAGATCTCTTGTGGCTTCAAGTGATCCAAGTGATGGGACAACGGAAACTCTCGAAGGATGACGGACATTGGCTCTACCTCGCAGTGGATCGAATCACCACGCTTGATCCAAAATTTGTGCGTGCCTATGAGGCGGGCAGTTTAGCCCTCTGCACACTGGTCGTGCTCCCAGAAGAAAGCAATCGGTTGCTCGAAAAAGGGATGCATCACAACCCTCAAGAATGGAGACTGCCGTTTTTGCTGGCGATCAACTTGTACTTCGAGATGAGGGATGACAAGCAGGCTGCTGAAGCGATGGCAAAGGCGGCAAGTTTGCCGGGAGCTCCGGATGGTCTGGCCCGACTTGCAGCGAAACTCTTTGTCTCGGCCAAATCTCCACAGCAAGCCGTCGATTTTCTTGCGAAGGTATACGCCGACACGACGGATCAGCATATCAAGCCGCTGCTCGAGATCCGCCTGAAAGAATCCATCATCGAGCGGGACCTTCAGTTGTTGGAGGAAGCGCTCAGCCGATATCAGAATAAGTACTCACGGCGTCCCAGCCGTCTGGAGGATTTGGTGGGCCCAGGTCTGTTGAGCGCATTGCCGGATGAGCCATTCGGGGGGCGCTACCTCTATGAGCCTGCAACGGGCACTGTTCGAAGCAGCGAAGTGAAAGAGCGCATGCGGATTCCGGTTCATAGGCGAACTCAGTACGAGTAGGTGCAGATCCCTGTCTCAGGCTTTACGGGTCCTCCTGTCATGAAATCAGGAAAACTTGACCCCCTGTGGTCGATTGCTATGATGCAAGCGATTGTGAGTGGCTAACGAATGGACGCTGTAGTCGTTGACAAGGTCAATAAAACGTATAAGCGGACATGGCCATGGGAGAAGCCAATTTCGGCACTCTCCAATGTCTCGCTGTCAGTTGCGCAAGGAGAAATATTTGGATTTTTAGGCCATAACGGCGCGGGCAAAACGACCATGATGAAGATTTTGCTTGGGTTGCTCCGCGCGACAAGCGGCTATGCTGAACTTCTCGGGTCCCCTGTTCAAAACGTCGATGTCAGAGCGCGCATCGGCTATCTGCCTGAATCTCCCTACTTTTACGATTACCTCACCGCTGAGGAATTTCTCTATTTCTACGGGAAGCTTGCAGGATTACATCGAGAGACCATACGAACACGTATTCCCAGGTTGCTGGAACAAGTGAGCTTGACCGAAGCTCGGCAACGGCAATTGCGCAAGTTTTCGAAAGGAATGCTGCAACGAATCGGCTTGGCCCAAGCGCTGATCCACGACCCGGAGCTCGTCATTCTTGATGAGCCCATGTCAGGGCTTGATCCTATCGGTCGTAAAGAGGTGCGTGATCTTATCCTTGGTCTTCGCGACCAAGGCAAAACCGTATTTTTTAGTACGCACATTATTTCCGACGTCGAAATGATCTGTGACAGAGTGGGGATTTTGGCAAAAGGAAAGATGCTGTCATTGGGTCGTATTGAGGACCTCGTCAACGATCATGTGACCCAGACTGTCGAGGTGGTGTGCGATGGAATCGTTGGTGACGGATTGCCCGATATCAAAAGGTTGGCAACGAAGATTTTTCAACGAAGAGACCGCTGCATGATCACTCTGCCGGGCCGGGACCATCTGGAACAGGTCCTGGTCGTGCTTCGAGCGGCTGGAGGCAAGCTTGTCTCGATCATTCCGCATAAAGAATCACTCGAGGAGATCTTTCTTGAGTATACGAATCGGAAAGTCTGAGATGCAGAGTCTTGTCGCCGTCGCTGGCAATACGTTCCGAGAAACGATTCGGGACAAGATACTGTACAACCTTGTTCTGTTCGCACTGCTCCTCATCGGAGCATCGACTCTGCTCGGGACGCTCACCATAGGAGAGCAGGCTCGCATTATTAATGACTTGGGGCTGGCCGCAATTAATCTTGTCGGCGTGGTGATCGCCATCTTTGTGGGAATAGGACTTGTCACGAAGGAAATTGAGCGTAGGACCATCTATACGATTCTCTCGAGGCCCATCTCGAGAACGCAGTTTATTCTCGGGAAATATATCGGCTTGGGATGCATCGTAAGCGCAAACGTGGCTCTCATGTTTGGCATGTTCTTGGTCACCATTTGGGTGAGCGGGAATCCGATCCATGGTTCATTGTTTCAAGCCGTGCAATTGGCACTTGTCGAGACGTGGGTAGTCATGGCCATTGCCCTCTTTTTCTCAACATTCAGCACGTCCATCTTGAGTGCCACGATGACACTTGGCTTCTACATCATTGGACATCTCACGAGCGATCTGAAGAGCTTTGCCGAAAAGACTGAGAACACCCTGGCCAAAACCGTCATGGCGGTACTGTACTATGTGTGCCCCAATTTGGACCTGTTGAATGTCAAGGGACAAGCTGCCAGTGGCATCCCCGTGGAGTGGGGCTATCAGGCAACAGCGACCGCGTACGGATTAGTCTACGTCGGCCTATTATTGACGGGTGCCTGTTTAATCTTCCAGCGTCGCGACTTCTAAGCTGCCATTCCGTACGGGAAAACTCGATATGAAAGGCCTTGCGGTTCTCCCTCCAGATCGGTGGATGGAGATCAATCTTTTGGACACCCTCAGGCGTCAGTTTTGTGACGAACTGCATGTGTTCAATTATCCGGGGGGCATGGGGCAGCTGGGCTCGAAATCTTGGAGGGCTCAACGAGACGAGCTGAATCATCGTCTTACGGAGCTGGCCTTCTCCCTCAAGTCGTCAGGAAAGCTCGATTTCATTTTTTGCATCGTCTATGACGACTTTCTTCTCGTTGACACGGCCAAGAAACTGCAGGAGCTCTGCGTGCCGTTGGTGAACTACCATGTGGACATGGCCTTTCAATGGTATCGAGTCATTCGCACCGCTCCGTATTTTGATGTGTTGGCAGTCGCTCAATTAACGAATGCAGAATATCTGAAGCCGCACAATCCCAATATCCATTGGATGCCGATGGCGGCAAATCCAAATTTCTATTTCCCTAAGGCCGCTCCAGCGCGTTTTGAGTGCAACGTGTCCTTTGTGGGAAGTTTCAATCCTTTTCGTCGAGCCTTGCTCGCGGCCTGTGTGAGCAAAGGCATTCGCCCTGTTGTGTTCGGACGTGGATGGAATTCAGAGACCCCGAGCCCTTATCGATTCACGTGGGGTCCATACAAGGTTCTTCATGATCTCCGATACTATGCACGCGCTCGATGGAAGGCCGAGGGGAGCGAGAGTCTGGTCGGTCCATTACGACGAAAGTATGCTCGACGGTTCTCCTTCCAGGAATTGGAAGGAGCAGATGTCCAGGGTCCGTGTGAGGATGAGTCTCTGGCGGCAATCTTCAATCAAAGTCAGGTAAATCTGGGCTTTTCTGATACGGGGTGGCATAGTGAAACGACCATACGTCAATCCGGAAGTTTGCAGTGCCGCCTCCGGGATTTTGAAGTGCCGATGGCAGGAGGATTCTATCTTGTACAGGAAGCTCCTGATCATGCGCAGTACTACAAACTCGGCGAAGAAATCGTCACGTGGTCAGAGCCAGGAGATTTTCTTGAAAAGGTGTTGTTTTATTCGCGCAACGAACGGGCGGCCGCCCGGATCCGCGAGGCAGGTCAACAACGAGCCCTACGGGATCATACATGGCAGCACAGGTTTGACCGGTTATTCTCTCATCTGCGATCTCAAGGACGGATGGCATGACCGCACGATCCTCTGAAAGCCAAACGATCCGCATTGAGCCATTGCAAGGCTGGGAACCGCTGAAGCTGGACGATATCTGGAAATATCGCGAACTGCTGTATTACTTGATTTGGCGAGACCTGAAGGTCTCGTATGCGCGCACGCAGCTGGGAATCGGCTGGGCGATACTGAGGCCCGTGCTGACGATGGCGATGTTTACCTTCATTTTCGGTTGGCTCACTCAGCTCCCCTCAGACGGGATACCGTATCCCCTCTTTGTCTATTCTGCATTACTGCCGTGGCAGTTATTCGCCCGCATCGTAGCCGGTGCAGGGTCAAGCATGATTGCCAATGAGAATCTTCTTACCAAAGTGTACTTCCCTCGGCTGATTGCGCCGCTTTCTATCACCGTGACCGGTGTCGTGGATTTTGTCATAGGTTTTGCCGTGTTGCTGGGGATGATGTGGTACTACCAGAGTCCACTCACCACGGCGGTATGGGTCCTGCCAGGCCTTGTAATCGTCACCCTAGCGGCGGGACTCGGAGTCGGGTTGTGGATTGCCGCCCTCAATGTTTGGTGTCGTGACATAGGACACGCACAGCCGTTTCTCACCCAACTATGGCTGTTCGCCACTCCGGTGATCTATCCCGCCAGTCTGGTACCTGAAGGATGGCGAACATGGTATGCGCTCAATCCGATGGTTGGTGTCGTGGAGGGATTTCGAAAGGCATTGCTGACGACGGAAAGTCAGTCCGATTTCATGATCGTGCCGTCGGTGATGGTGGCCGGGCTGGTATTGGTGTCCGGCCTCTATTTCTTCAGGCGTACCGAGCAAACGATCGCGGACGCGGTGTGACCATGGGTGATGTAGCCATACGAGTGGAAGGTCTCGGAAAGCGCTACAGGATCGGTGAACGTATGCAGCGCAAAACTTTCGCCGAGCGGGTGGGGGGAGCTCTGTATTCGCCGTTCAAGAGGGTCAGGAGCGGTCTGCGTGCGCCGTATGCCCAAGAGCCTTCTCGACAGGTTGAGACGATGATGTGGGCGTTGAACGATCTCTCATTCGAAGTTCCGAAAGGCGAGGTGCTTGGTGTGATTGGGCGCAACGGCGCCGGCAAGAGCACCCTGTTGAAGATTCTGTCACGCATCACGAAGCCTACGACAGGCTGCGCAACCGTTGCCGGTCGTGTTGGGACGTTGCTCGAAGTGGGGACCGGATTCCATGGAGATCTGACCGGACGTGAAAATATCTATTTAAACGGGGCTCTCCTGGGGATGAAGAAGCAGGAGATTGATCGGAAGTTCGACGAGATCGTCGCCTTTGCCGAGACCGAGCGTTTTCTTGATACGCCCGTGAAGCATTACTCCAGCGGGATGTACATGCGGCTGGCTTTTGCAGTGGCTGCACATCTCGAGACCGAAATTCTGTTCGTAGATGAAGTGTTGGCAGTTGGCGACGTGGCGTTTCAAAATAAGTGTTTGGGGAGGATCGGTGAAGTCGCGAAAAGCGGACGAACGGTCGTCTTCGTGAGCCACAACATGGCGGCGGTGGAACGGCTGTGCACGAAAGGCCTCTATCTCAATAAGGGAATTGGCGTGCTCACAGGCAGCGTTCGGGAAGCCATTGGGTTGTATTTGGGCCATAGCTGCAACGAGGTCACTTTTCACGATGAACCTCTCACGTGGGCCAGCATTAAACAAAACGGGAGGCAACTTGAGATAGAAGCTGAATACAAGTTCCCTGAGTCTCTTGAGATGCCGTGCTTAGGTTTTGTGATCAGCGATTATCTCGGCAATCCGATCTGCGGAACCAATCCTCTTATCGACTGCGTCCCATGTCCTACCGTCCGGAGAAACGCAGGCCGAGTCCAAGTCGTGATGGAATCCCCTCTCTTGTTGAATGGGACCTATCGGCTTTCGTTATGGTTTGGAGACGGCAGAAGAGACTATTTCCATCGTCACGACTGCATCACGTTTGATGTCGTGAATATGGCGGGTCTCAAGCAGTTGGCGGCTTCATCCGTAGGGCCCGTGGCTCCACAGTGTCGCTGGCTTTTCTCCTAAACGGCGGCGAGGGCGCGCGTCATGGCTTCCAGTAAGGTCTCCCGGTTTCTGGCATCAGTAGCTACCCTGCTGTGGATAGGGAAAGAATTGTTATTTCGAGATTCGGCGGTCGGCAATTGTATCCAACTCATGTCGAGGCTCGAGACGCTCTGTCAGAATCAACCGGCGAAACGTGCCATTGCCACAGAGTGGGTTAACGGACTGCCGACCATCTTGCAACTTTCCGAGAAATTGCCAGGGCGCACAGAAATGATCCGTCAATACATCAAAACATTGCCTCTGCTTATGGAAATCAGCCGTAATCTTCCTGAAGCCGGTTCGCCATTCGTGCAGCAATTTCCGGAGCTATCACGCCGGTCTGTCATTCGAGAGCAATACCTCATGGACGTTTGCAAAGGGAAAAATGTCCTTCACTTTGGCTTTCTTGACTCTCCGTTTTCTGAAGAAAGGATTCACTCGGGGGACTTGCTCCATCTCAAGCTAAGAAGCGTAACGAACCACCTGTATGGCATTGATAGCGATCGTCTATCGCTAGACCGGTATCGACAGCTAACGGGCGACAACAACAATAGCGTAGGGGACATACAGAGAGAATGGCAGGATGGCATTTGGACGGACTCGTATGATCTCGTCTTGCTTCCGGAGATCTTGGAGCACCTTGGAAATCCGGCGGGAGCCTTGGCAAGTCTTAGACGACTGTGTGTCACCGGTGGACGGGCGAAACTGTGTGTGACGGTGCCGAATGCCTACTATACGGGGAGTGTTCTGAGAGCCATGGACGGAGATGAGATCGTTCATCCCGAACATTACTATTATTTTTCGCCGGCGACGTTACGCAAACTGCTGCAGGATGCCGGCTTCACCGTCGTGGAATTGGCACTGTATGCGAGCAGGGATTCCGCTCTACTGCCGGGAATCACCAAGAACGGCGTTATCGCGATGTGTGAAGCGGTGTAAGCGGTTCAGAGGAGAACGGATGAATCCCACCGTCAGTATCCTGCTGCCTGTCTATAATGGCGCGGCATACCTACGCGAAAGTCTCGAAAGCATACTTGGGCAAACATACCCTGACTTTGAACTGATCATTATCGATGATGGTTCGTGCGACGACTCTCCTCGGATCATTCAGAGTATCGATGATCCCAGGATTCGCTTTTATAGACAACGTAACCGCGGGCTGGCCGCAACACTCAATCGCGCCATTGAATTAGCGAGTGGAGAATTGTTGGCGAGACAGGACCAGGATGATGTGTCTTTGCCACACCGATTGGAGAAGCAAGTCGGCTATCTCCGCTCTCACACGCGTTGCGCTCTGGTAGGAACCTGGGCAGAGATTCTAGCCGTCACAGAGAAGACCGGGAGAGTACACAGGCACGCGGAGGAGAATCATGCCTTGCAGTTCGACCTTCTGTTTGACAACCCGTTTGTCCACAGTTCGGTCATGTTGAGAAAGTCTGCGGTCCAAGCCGTCGGGATGTATACCCTGGACCCCGCCCGACAACCCCCTGAGGATTATGAATTGTGGTCCCGTCTCTCCAGGAAAGGGGAGGTCGGGAACATTCCTGAAATCCTTCACCGGTACCGTGAAATTCCCACCAGTATGTCTCGCAACGGCGTAAGTCCCTTTCGTAACCGCGTGATTAATATCAGCGTCGAAAATATTCGGTGGTGGATGGGAGAGGCGGTTGACGGCTCTTTGATTGAGGATCTTGCGGCGCTCAACCATGGGACGTATTCGAGGGTGAATCCTCAAGTGCGCTGGAAAGCGCTTTCTCGCTTGGTGGTCGGTGCGGCGGACAGAATAGCCGCTTCGTGCCATATCCCTCGATCTACACTTCGTACTCGAGCGCAGGCACATCTCGTGAAAATCAAACCCCATTACCATCGATGCACGAAGAGGTATGGGCTTCTACCCTTCATGGAAGAATTATCTGTGACGTTTGAACGACTCGTGTCGGGATGGCGCTAGCTCGGTTTGAGGTGTTTTAAGACCATGAATCATTGTTGTCTTATCGGAGGAGGAGGATTTATCGGGTCGTATGTCACTGGTGCGCTGCTGGCACAAGGCAGGCAGGTGACGATACTCGATACGAGGCCGGCGCCGCGGAATTTACCCAGGGCCGCCACCTATGTGGTGGGAGATTATGGCAACAAGGAGATGCTGCGCAAGGCGTTAACCGGGGCCGATGCCGTCATCAACCTTTCGTATGCCAGTGTGCTGGACAGCGCAAAGTTGCATGCTGACAGCGGATGGAAGATCCGCATTCCATTTCGTGATGGAATACGGCGGATGTGGCACTGGTTTGCGGAGAACCAGGATGTGTGGAAGGAGTTAAACGTCGGAAGGAGATGAAGATCTTACTCTGTTGCGAGTTCTATCCGCCGAGCGTCGGTGGCGTTCAAGAAGTCATGAGGCAGCTTGCCGAACGGCTCGTGGTCCGAGGCCACTCTGTAACGGTGGCTACAACGGCAATGCCAACGCGCGGGTTTCAATCACTCAGGGGGGTCCATATCAAGGAGTTCTCCGTGAGCGGAAACCTTGCGCATGGGATGAAAGGGGATCTCGAAGGCTATCGGCAATTCGTGACGACAAATGCTTTTGATGTCGTCATGATTAAAGCTGCTCAGCAATGGACGTTTGACGCGCTATGGCCGGTATTACACAAGATCAGAACCATCTTCATTCCCTGCGGATTCTCTTGTCTCTACGAGCCGGAATACGCCGATTACTTTAGGCGGCTGCCCGCAATTCTGAGGCAATGTGATCATCTCATTTTTTATTCGTCCGAGTATCGCGATATTGACTTCGCCAGAAAACACGGACTTGGAGATTTGTCCATCATTCCAAATGGCGCCAGTGAAACAGAGTTTAATAATGTCACGCGTGATCGTACGTTCCGTGAACGGTACGGCTTGCGCGACGAGGAGTTGCTCTTTCTGACCGTAGGGAGTCCGACGAGGTTGAAAGGACATTACGAAATCGCAGAAGCCTTCTTGAAGGCCGACTTCTCAGGACGCCTCGCGACGCTTCTCTTGAATGACGGCTCACGTCTCCAGAGCCGTCCTGTCGTGCCATCGATGCGTACGAAGGTGCGTGAATACTCGAAGGCTGTGCGAGCGGTGACAGAGAGAGAGGGGGTTCTTCCCGCCGTCGTACATATGGGACATGGAGTGCTCAACAAGGTCGGCATACGTGCCGGAAGATATGCGCGCCACGATCAGGGACGCCAGAGCGCTATGAAAGACGAGCTGCAGGTTCTTATTGAGAAGGTCCACAGCCAGGGCACTGGGAAGCGGATCCTCCTGACAGATCTCCCCCGGACTGAATTGATCCAGGCGTACGTTCACGCGGATCTGTTCGTGTTCGCGTCGCATGTCGAATATTCTCCCCTCGTCCTCTTTGAATCGGTCGCTGCCGGAACGCCGTTCCTTTCTGTTCCGGTCGGCAATGCTGCCGAGATTGCCGTTTGGACGGGGGCAGGCGTGATCTGTCCGGCATCTCAGGATAACCGTGGATATACCAAAGTTGATCCTGATCTATTCGCGGAACGTTGGGCCTCTCTCGCTCGAGACAGAGAGTACCTTCGCGAAATCGGGCTGACCGGCAAACAGAATTGGGCTGCACGGTTCACATGGGAGAGAATTACAGACCAATATGAAGGCGTATTCCTAAAGGTGGCCGCGCATGGATAGATTCCGGAGACTTCTTGGGCTCGCGGTCGTGCCAACGCGAGCGAAGCAAGATCCTGCCATGAACGTCCATTGCGGCGAATTCGAGGTGAATAACTGGCTGGTGTCCGAGTTTGTCCTGAACACATTAGTCCCCATCGTAGGGGTCCATCCATTCCCATTGAATGAATTGGTGCTGATGGTGGCCGCTGTTTGCAGGCTCAAGCCGGATCGGATCTATGAATGGGGGACACATCTCGGAAAGTCCGCGAGAGTATTTTATGAAACGGCCCGTCATTTTGGCCTGGACGTAGAAATTCATTCCGTGGATCTACCTGACGACGTTATCCATCAGGAACATCCTGGGCATCAGCGAGGAATGTTGGTCAAGGGATTACAGGACGTGCACTTGCACCAAGGCGATGGTTTGTCGGTGTGCCTCGATATCCAGGCCCAGGCGGCCACGACAAAACACACGCTGATATTTATTGACGGTGATCATAGCTATGCCTCGGTGAGGCGCGAATTGGCCGGCATCATGACCGGTATTCCTGAGGCGCACATCTTGTTGCATGATACATTCTTTCAATCCTACGAGTCTGGCTACAACGTCGGACCCTATCGGGCAATTTCCGAAGCCATCACGGAGACCGATGTCCGGTACCGTCTGCTGTCGACGCAGACGGGCTTGCCCGGCATGACGTTGCTGTATCAATTGCCCCAAACCTCAATGACCTTGGCAGGGAAATGAGACAGCGATGCGTATCCTCTACGCAGCGATGAAATATGACTACGGCCGGCCGGAACAAGGATTCGGCTTTGAACATTACAATTTCTACGATTCCCTGCGTGAAATGGGACACGACATCGTGTATTTCGATTACATGACGTTGTTGCAAAGATATGGACGTCGTCAAATGAACCAGCGGTTGCTCGAAGTAGGCCAGGCAGAAAAGCCTGACCTCATGATCGCCATTCTCTTCAAAGACGAACTTGATCCTCATGTGCTGCGCGAGTTGAAAACTCACATCCCGACGATGAACTGGTTCTGCGACGATCATTGGCGGTTTGATACCTATTCATGCCAGTGGGCCCCCTGCTTTACCTGGGTGGTGACTACGGCTGAGAGTGCGCTGCCCAAATATGCGGCGTTAGGCTATCGGCATGTCATTAAGAGCCAATGGGCATGTAACCATTCTCTTTATCGGAAGCTGGACCTGCCTTTCCAATACGATCTTGCATTTGTCGGTCAGCCGCATGGCAATCGCCGATTGACGATTCAGGCGCTGCGGAACGCCGGTATCAACGTGCACGTGTGGGGGAGAGGATGGGAGTCCGGGCGCATCTCTCAAGATGAAATGATTCGAGTGTTTAATCAAAGTCGGATCAATCTCAATTTGGCCAACGCGTCCAGACCAGTCGACGCCCCTGCGATGCCGGTGACAGGATTGGCCGTTACTTCTGGCGGCACAATGCGTGCTCGCATTTCCCGCAGCCTAGACAGAATACCGTTCGGCTCACACGTAAAGGCATTGGGCAAGACCCTGTGTCAGCCATCGGGGGGCGTCGTGTCGGTATCCGATGACTCGGTGGAGGGCCAAAACGCTCATGCGTCCTACTCCGAGCAAATCAAAGGGCGCAACTTTGAAGTCCCTGGTTGCGGAGGATTTATGCTGACAGAGCGGGCGGATAATCTCGACCAGTACTATGAAAACGGGAAAGAGGTGGTGTTTTTTGATGGCCGCGACGATCTCATCAAGAAAGTTCGATATTATTTGACCCATGAAAGTGAGCGTGCGGCGATTGCCCAGGCGGGCTATGAGCGGACGATGAGAGATCACACGTACGCCCTTCGATTCAGAGACATCTTTCGCCAGATAGGGTTCGGAGAGGTGGGCGACACGAAAAGCCGTCGTGGAGTCACCCAAGAGGTGACATAGCCATGGCGGCTCCCTGCGTCAGTGTCTTGATGCCGGTTTCCAATGGAGCGCGGTACCTCGAAGAGGCGATTCAAAGCATTCTTCAGCAGACCTTTTCCGATTTTGAATTCATCATCATCAATGATGGTTCGACCGATGGGACGGCAGGAATAATCGATCGCTATCGGTTGAACGACTCCCGCATCCGCATCTATGAACAGCCTCACCAGGGTTTGGTGCCGGCACTCAATCACGGTCTCGAGATGGCTCGCGGTGTCTATATCGCACGTATGGACGCTGACGACGTGAGCTTGCCACATCGATTGGCGGTACAGGTCGAGTTCATGGACTCCCAACCGGCGGTTGGGGTATGCGGGACATGGATTGAAACCTATGGGAGGGATCGTCCGGAAATCCGGCGCTACCCTTGCCAGGATGGAATGATCAGAAGCTCGCTGTTGTTTGAGTCTGTCCTCGCCCATCCCTCGGTCATGATTCGACGGGATATGCTACATCGCCATGCTTTGCTGTATGACGCCGGCGCTCCCTGTGCTGAAGATTATGATTTGTGGGTGCGAGCCGCCCAGCACTCCCTCCTGGGCAATGTCCCTCACGTGCTATTGCGCTACCGTGTACACGAGCACCAGATCGTGAACCAGTATGGAGCGGAGAAGCGAGCAACGGCGCAGAAGATTCGTCTCCGACAATTGCACAGCCTGGGTGTCGTTCCCGAAGAACGTGAAATGAAGCTTCATGAAGCGCTGGCAAGTTGGCAAATGATGCCGACAAAAGACTTCATTCTCGATGCCCATGCATGGCTGATGAAACTCATGAGTGCAAATCAGATGACCCACATCTATCCAACTGAAGCGTTTCAGCGGACGTTGGGCTGTCGGTGGGACGCAGTCTGCGCGCCTGCCACCCACCTGGGTCTTTGGACATGGAATACATTCAGGCGGTCGCGACTTCAGGCCAGCTCCGGCCTCAGCTGGAAGGAGCACCTGAAGTTCGGAGTCAAATGTGGCATTCGTAGAAAGCAGTATGCGTAAACGGATCGCAATCGTATCCAGCTCATGCCCCCCGGAGGGTGCCGGCGGCGTCTCGAGCGCCCACTACAACTTATATCGGGCCATAAAACTAAGGGGGCATGAGGCTCGAATGTTCACATTTGGAGATTACAATGTCCCATCGTCTGGCCCAGACGTCACCCGCGCCGGCACTCCGCCTTGGTTCGAAAGGTCTGTTTTGGCATTGACGCGTGCGTTTTTTCGGCTGGTGGAGCCCGGGACGTTGTCGTATCACGTTTCCGAAGTCATCCGTGTCGCCTGGCCTTGCCTGAGACTGAGACGTGAGATCCACCGGTTTAAGCCGGATGTCCTTCTCCTGCCGGACCATTGTTGTCCCGGCTTGTTGATAGGCAAGCCTGCACACTGCAAGATCATCCTCGTGTCGCACCACAATCCGGCGCGATTCCTGGACAATCCCTTGTGGAGATTGCATTCGAAGCTTGATGGCCGGTTGACCATCATGTGTGAGAATAGGGTCTTGCGAAACGTGGATACGGTCGTGTGTCCGTCTGAATACATGAAGGAGATGTTTGCAAAGACCTATTCCTATGCTGGGCCTCTGATGGTGATTCCCAATCTCGTCGACGTTGAGCTGATTGCATCGATCCCTCGGAGAGACATTCGACGGGAATTACGCCTGCCGGATGATTCGCTCATGGTCTACATTCCTTCTGCCGGGAATATATACAAAGGCTCGCGATATGTGTGTGAAATTATACGACGGTTGTCATCGCATACCTCCAAAGATCTCGGATTTTATCTCTCCGGAAGCCTTACGCCGGAACTGTCATATGAACTCCGTTATGCTCCGCCGAATGCAAAGATTTACGCCCCTGGCCACAGCAGCTACGCCGACAATATCGCGATCGTCAAAGGCTGCTCTTTCGGGGTGTCTCCGACGTTGATCGAGAGTTTCGGCATGACCTTGCTGGAGGCCAGTTATTGCGGCGTGCCCATGGTGACATTTAACGTCGGGGGGAATGCCGACGTGGTTTGCCATGGGAAGAGCGGCTTTCTGGTTCCCTACCTCGATCTGGAATCCCTTATCGGCGCGGCATGCCGCTTAATGGAGGGACCGTATCGAGAAAGTATTCGTCGGGAGACTGAACGCCATGCGCGCGAGATCTTCGAGAGCGATGCAGCAGGAGAACAATACCACCGTCTTATGTCGTAACGAGACACAACGTGCTCAGGATGTCTGATGTTCTCTGAAGGAGCCAGGATGCGCCCTGCACCCATCGCCGTGTTTGCCTACAACCGACCGCAACATTTATCGCGCGCGTTGTCGGCGTTGCAGGCTAATGCGCTAGCTCCGGAAAGCAAACTCTACATTTTCAGCG
>DATNCR010000098.1:0-46141 GCA_035607135.1 Nitrospiraceae bacterium | reverse complement strand
GGTATTGTCCGACCGAGCGGCAACGACAAACAGCAAAGGGGGTGCCTGTGGCGAAAGGGTTGGAGGTAGATGCATTGAAAGCAGTGGATGAGGCACTCTCTGGTCTCGAAGATGGCGCTGCTCAGGAGCGAGTTCTCCGATGGGCTTGGGCTAAGTACTGCACCAAGCCGAGTCCCAACGCTGATGAAGACCACAGCACGAAGCCCTCGGTCAGGGACCGGAAGGCAACCAAGAAAAAAACAGGGACGAAGAGCGCTAAGGTCAAGCTGAAACTTTCCTTGGTCAAAGACCTCAACCTCAAACCAAAGGGAAAGAAGTCTTTTGAAGCGTTTGTCGCCGAGAAGCAGCCGGTGACACAGGAACAGCAATGTACGGTCTCCGTGTACTATCTTGCTCACGAACTTGCCTTACCTGCGGTGACTGCCAGTCATGTCCTGACGTGCTTCAAGAGTATAGGATGGCGGCTCCCGGCCTCCCTTCCCAATAGACTTCATTTTACTGCAAGCGTGAAGGGGTGGCTCGACACTAGCAACAGTGAGAACATCACTGTCACGGCCATGGGAGAGAATTTGGTCGTGCATGACCTTCCTGCTAAGCCCAAGCCCCAGGGAATCAATAAAAAGTGACCGCATCGCCACCAATTCTTGAGGCCGAACTTCTGGGCGGACTTCCAGTCGGGCTGAAGAACGAGCTTATGGCTGCCTATGCCGAAGTGTTGCGTAATTTCCGAGAGCGTCGATGGGAGCCGGCAGAGCTAAACGGTGGGAAACTATGCGAGGTGGTGTATTCGATCCTGAAAGGATATGTCGAAGGCAAGTACCCGAACCAAGCTAGCAAGCCAAAGAATATGGTCGATGCTTGTCGTGATCTGGAAAAAACGACTGGCAACTTTTCACGATCGGTCAAGATCCAAGTTCCACGAATGCTTCTCGCTCTATACGAAGTTCGCAACAACAGAGGGGTGGGGCATGTAGGCGGGGACGTCGATCCAAACCACATGGACGCTACATGCGTACTTGAGATGAGTAAATGGGTGATGAGCGAGCTTGTTCGCATCTTCCACAAAGTTTCCACCGAGAGTGCAACTGCCGCCGTGGATGCGCTGGTGGAACGAACCCTTCCTATTGTGTGGAAGGTTGGGACCAACCTTCGAGTCCTCGACACCAAAATGTTGATGGGGAACAAGGTGCTTGTGCTTCTATATCACAGTCGAGGGACAGTAAAAGAAGCCGAACTCCTTCAGTGGGTTGAGCATTCAAATGCTTCAGTGTTTCGGCGGGACATATTACGTCGAGCCCACAAGGCAAAGTTGGTCGAATACGATCCCACCAATAGCACCGTCGAGATCTCTCCCCTGGGAATTGAGCATGTCGAGCGTATACTTCTGAAATAGCGCGGCTGCTGCCTAACGACCGATACAAAATCATACCAACACGGTTCTCCGAACGTTGAAAAAACCTATGCAGCACGGGGTTGCATCTGCCCTGAAAATGGGATGACGAGGTGGGCGAGATGCGGCATTGAAAGGCTCATGTTCCGATTGGGGACACCAGTGAAAATACGTAGATCGGTTCCTGTATCAGTGCCTGTGAACACCTGGTCTCTTCTACGACGATGCCTGGTGCGCCAAAGCTATCCGTCGATGAATGTCAGGTGGGTAACTTCTATGCGACCGAACTATCAAAGGTCGCGAAATCACCGACTCCTGCAAACCATCAGCTTGCTCTGAAGTTGTTCTGAGCAACCTCCTTCTTCTCCCATTCTTCGCTTGAACCACACTCCTAGTCTTGCTTATTATCCGTGATGTCCAAAACATTGGCGTGCCGTGCGTAGAATGTGGAAACGGAGCGTTGAATTGGGAAGATGTCGAGCCGATCCTCATGTCGTTGCTCGATTGTCGATGTACACTTATCACAGAAAGGGAGTAAAGACATGGAGAACATGGAGATAAAGACAGGGAGTCTCATCGTTGTGGATGGGAAGACATTGGTGGTGACAGCCATTCGCACAGAGGAGACGATTGGTGGACGCGCTGTGCATGTCAGCGCCTGTGACCAAGAGACGGCTCGCACAGCACAGGTGCGTAATATCCAAGGCAATGAAACAGCGCAGCAACTCATGGACATGATGCAAAAATGGGCTCAAGGCAAGTTTCCAGGGATGAGTGGTGAATGAAAGTAGGTTTAATAATTGACTGCTAACCATTTCACCAATCCTAGCGCGACGATTCACGCCTTCAACGCGATCGTCAACGATGGGTTAAATCGTGATCGAATCGAGCCCCCGCGACAGTTGAATGTTTGATGGTAGTTACGTTAAGTCTTTTTCTCCGTGGGCGGAGGTAAAGATGAAGTGGTTACGGACTGTCGCGCAGTGAGTCAAGTTCTCTCCCGAGTCACACGGCTATTCTGTGAGTCGAGATAGGATAGAACAGTAAAAGGCGGCCAGTTTCCTGGCCGCCTTCGTTGGCACATGGTCTGCGATTGGCAAAGTGTATAGCCAGGCAACCCTCACAAACCTGTTGGAGGCGGTGGCTCAGTCGTCGGAGGCGGGAAAGGCGGTGGCTCAGTCGTCGGAGGCGGAAGGGCAGGCGGTGGATCTGTGGTCGGAGGCGGAGGGGGCAGCGGGTCGTCAGCACAACCGTTCAACGTAATGTTCTGGTGTGACGCCGCGTTGCACCGTCCCTGCATCCCATGTGTGCCGGCAGCCTCCTGTGCATTTACCAGTCCGTGGCCCCTGGCATCATCATCCGCCACGCTCACTCCTGAGAGGATGAGAGCCGTGGCAAGAACAGCACTCGTGATAATGAGCGTCTGTTTCAACATAGATACCTCCTTGTACCCGATTGTGGCCCATGGCTACGGCCCATAACACGGGGCACTGCCCACCTGGAAACGCATTCGTCATGCCAGTCGAAAGACTATGAAAATAAAGAAAGAATTAATCAGAAGTGCATTGCCCTAGACACCAAATTGTTGGCAAGTGACAATATCGTACGCAGCCACCATGAAGCTTTGCTGGAGTTGAGAAAAGACTGGATCTTTTACTTAGCAACGTCTTGGGGCTCTGCCCCTAGCGCTCTGCAAGTGCCAGCCGGGGAATTACGCCGTCAACGTGATCGTCAACGATGGGTTAAATCGTGATCTAATCGAGCCCCTGCAACCAACGGGGGAAGGCGCAGCGGCACCCATGCTTAAGCCGCCATCTTGATGGCCTCTGAAAACTGGATGACGAGGTGGGCGAAATGCGGCATTGAAAAGTTCACATTCCGATTGGGGACACCAAGTTTTCAATGTTGAACTTCCCGATCCACTCCCGATTCCCGCTCGGAAGTAAGTATCCCTAGACATCTTCGTCCCTGAGATTCTCCATTAGCCCTAATTCTTCCCTCGGACGTACCTCCGTGTGAGGTGTGCCATTGGTTGGATGGTTCGTGACGAACGAAATTGAATCTCGACGTCCGCTCTGCGAACGGCTCCGCTGAGCGCCATCAGTTGTAAGGCGGTTCGCTTCAGTTTGATTACTGCACGCTTTCTCTTCCAGCGCTCAAGAAGCATCAAGGCGCCTCCTATCTGTGTGTGCCGGATTCTTCTCCGGCCAGGGTACTGCCGACGGTTCTCCCGGCATCCTGTCGTTCTCGCAACAATTACTTATGAACGGGCACCTTTCGGGCGTCCCGTTCAGCGTCTTCAAGGAATTGAACCAACTGCCTCCCGGTTTCCCGTTCCACCTCAAGGTCCGCCTGTAATTCCTCCATTCGCTTCAGTGCCGAGCGAGCAGTCAGTAGTTCCTGCGTCAACTGCCTGGCGCGCTCTCGCTCTGTCTTCAGCTGAGATTCGAGTGCGCCGCTTCCTTCGGCGTGGATCGAGAGGTGATGATGGAGACCATGTGGCTGTCCCTGGACCTCGCGGTTTGAAGAGAAAAGGTGCATCAGAAATTTCTTCAGAGAGCCGTGCACAGCCCCCGCTGAAGGCGGGGACGGAGGAACTTGGACAGGGAGTCCGGTTCTATGCGAGTCAGGAGGTTGGCGCGGAGTGTCCGTCTCGCCAAACGACACCCCCAAGAAGTTGTTAAGCACCCTGGGGGTTGCCTTAAGTGACGGATGTCTTCGTGGTCGCATTCTGGAGAAACTCAGAATCAATGTTTGTTCGAATCCGCCATCAGCGCTTAGTAGTCAAGGCGGCATGCCCACCGTAGTGCCGGCCAGGGACGTTTCGCAATAACCTTAAAGTACGGGGCAGCGCTTCCTGGCCATAGAGGAATTAAAGGTGCTGCGCCGAGAACTCGAACAGGTTCGCATGGAGCGCGACATCTTAAAAAAAGCCGTGGCCTTCTTTGCCAAGGAGTCGGAGTGAGATATCGTTTTATCCAGGCGGAGAAGGCGGTCTATCCGGTGGGCATACTGTGTCGAGTGCTCAACGTCGCCCGGAGTGGGTTCTATGCCGGGCGCCACCGCCCGATGAGTAGGCGCGCACAAGAGAATCAAGGCCTGGTGACGCACATTCGGGCCTGTTATCAGGCTTCGCGAGGCCGGCACGGCAGTCCGCGGATTCACCAGGAGCTGGAGGCGCAAGGGTTTGGGGTGAGCCGTCATCGCGTCGCGAGACTGATGCGGCTCCATCACATCTGCAGTGTCAGCTGCCGCCGAGTCTGGAGAGCCCGCGCGGGGGCACCCCCTGAGGTCGCAGCGGCGAACACCCTGCGGCGAGAGTTTGTGGCCACTCGGTCGAATGAGAAGTGGGCGGGCGACATCACCTATGTCTCTACGCGCCAGGGCTGGCTCTATGTCGCGGTGCTGATGGATCTCTATTCACGTCGCATTGTCGGCTGGGCGATGGGTGAGCAGATGACCACGACCTTGACGCTACGTGCCATCGAGATGGCGCTGCAGCAACGTCCTGTGCCGGTGGGGCTCCTGCATCATTCAGATCGCGGGTGCCAGTATGTGGCGACTCTCTATGAACAACGGCTGATCGCCCTCGGTAGTGCTCGATGATCCGTCCCGGCAATTGTTGGGACAATGCGGTGGTCGAGAGTTTCTTCGCCACGCTCAAAACAGAAGTGTTCCCTGCCCGCCGCGACCTGACACTCGAGCAAGCACGAACGGAAATCTTTGCGTATCTGGAAGGATTTTACAATCGAGTCCGTCGTCATTCCACGTTGGGCTATCTCAGCCCTGTGGAGTTTGAACAGCGGGCTGCTTACTCAACCACCGGTGTCCACTAAACCGGGGGAAGTCCTAATGAGCTAGAGTGAGGTAGAGATGAGCACAATCGTGGTGTTCCTCGCTTGGATCAGTTCTAGTAGGGTCCGCCTAGCTACTCACCTTTGAGTTATAGGGTGAGCGTTCTATTCGCTGCTTCCGTGTAATGCAGCCGCTTGATCATCATGTTACGGTCTTAGTTCTTTCAGAAATTTTACTCGTTACAGCTTGTTGGATAGCCGAATAGAGTTGTTCCACGGCGGCTTCTTTAGTCAGTAACATGGCTGCACCAGCATCACGCATGGCTTGCTGATTGTTCTCATCGGCATTGACCGAAAGACCAATGACGATCACATCCGGGGTCTCTTGCTTAATGTATCTGGTCGCCTCAATCCCATTCATCTTCGGCATATTGATATCCATTACGATCACCGACGGCTGTAAATCTTCCGCGCTGAGCACGGCCTGATGACCGTCCGAAGCCTCACCGATCACTTCAATGTCCGAATAGGTTTCAAGGACACTGCGAAGGCCTTGACGAACCATCGCATGGTCATCCACGAGTAAGACACGAAGCGTTGCACTTGCATTGCAGGCTGAGGAATCCCACACGCTAGGCCTTGAGAGCCCTCCCAGCTTGACCGTTTCGGATTCAACGGAAGCGTCCATCCTCGAAGCGGTCCCTTCTCTGATTGTCAGCGGGATGCGCATCGTCGCGGTGGTTCCCACGCCGGGGCTGGATTGGATATCAAGCACGCCACCCAGGGCTTTCATTCGTTCACGAATACTGAAGAGTCCGAATTTCGGAGGGGAGGAGTTAATGCCATTGGCCTCGACCGATTCGAAGCCCACACCCTCATCCCGGACCTGGATATGGAGATTCCCGTTTGCTCGGAAGAGCTTGACCCATGCTTCGCCGGTGGCTGCATGTTTTGACGCATTCATCAGTAATTCGCGAACCGATTGAAAGAGCAGCACAGCCTGATCCTCGGAGAGCCCCAAATCCTCCTCGTCAGCAAGCTCGACAGCCACTACCATATCCTGCCTACGCATTTGATTCGCCAGCCATTGGAGCGCCCCCTGTAAACCAAACTCATGCAACACGGGAGGACAGAGATCCGCCGCAAGCGTTCGCGTGTATGTGAGCGAGGTGTTGAGGACCTCTTCGGCTTGCGCGATAAGATCGGCACAGTGCGGAATCACGCCGGCTAGGCGCTGTGCTTGAACCAGCTTAAATCGACCTACCACCAAGAGTTGCGCCAAGTGTTCGTGCAGCTCGCCCGCGAGCCGCTGTCGTTCTCGCTGCCCGGCAAGATTGAGGTCAGTCGCGAGTGCGCGTAGCCGCGCTTGGGATTGTTGTAGCTCCGCGGTTCGGACTTCAACCAAGTGTTCCAGTTGTGTGGATTGCTCCTGCAGCGCCTTCTCGGCCTGCACCATTTCTGTCACGTCCACCAGCGCCGTGATGGCTCCACGCGGTTTACCCTCTGCATCAAAGAGTGGTTCAGAATGTCCGTACAGAAATTTCTGCGGGCCATCATCGAACCGTACCTCGAGACGCTCCGCTCTCTGCGGAAGGCCCGTAGCCGCCGCGCGTTGAAGTGGCAACTCACTGGGCTCATACTCGCGCCCATCCGGATACACAAAACGGAAATGCGTTGGTCGCTCGGGCTCCGGGGCGCTTTTTGACTGATTAGTCCCTTGGGGCAGACCCAGCATCTCATAGGATAATCGGTTTCCAGTGACCGAGAGACACTGACGATCATAGGCAATCCAGATGCCTGCTGGCGCTGCCTCGAGAATGGTCCGCATTTCCTCGGCCCGCAAGTGCTCTTTGAGCTCACTCTGACGCAATGCTTCTTCAGATTGTTTTTGATCGGTAATATTGAACGAAATTGCCACAATACTCTTCGCCTGGCCATCCTGATCGCGGACCAACGAAACGCTATTGCTGACCCAAACGGCTGTTCCATCGGGACACATGTACCGTTTTTCGATGACGAACGGTTGTCCTGTCCCTTCCACTAAAGCTTGGAACGGCGGATGATCGCATGAAATATCATCGGGGTGTGTGATGTCTTGCATCCGCAGTTCGTAGAGTTCTTGAGGGGTTCGGCCGACCATCTGACAAAAAAATTGGTTTACCTGAATGAAGTGTCCGGTCAAATCTGTTTCTGCCATTCCCGCGACGGTTTGTTGGAAAATCGTTCTGAAACGCGCTTCACTTCGTCTCAAGGCTTCTTCCGTCCGTTTCCGCTTGTCACTGACTAAGGTGATGATGGTCGTTTCGAGAACGAAAATAACCACCGGAATGATTTCCACTTGTACTTTTTGAAGAGTTAGCTCATACGCGGGCTCAATAAATAAGAACTGAGCGACCAGTGCAGACAATGCTGAGGCCAATAGACCTGGACCAAGCCCACCCCTCCATGTCGCGATCATGACCGCAAAGAAAAACGTGAGAAAAGGAACTTGTAGACTAATCCAAGGATCGAGGGCGAAGCGAATGGCAGCGGCGATCAGTACATAAACTATGGAAAGGCCATAGGGAGACATCCAATTATTCATGCATGCTGGCTCCATTTGTTGGTCGGCGAGGGACTGTACTATCTTCGGGATAACGACTAATACTAGGGGAATCCCTAGCTGAGCTAAATCATTTGCTTATGGAACAGAAGGTCGCCGCCTCACTTCATCGAAAGCCCCTGCGGGAATATATGTTGGAAGTCCTCGGCCTGCATCTGAAGGAGTTGGAGTGAATCTGGCTAACGTTGCCGAAATTAATGTGACCGGCAGGTACTGACCGTTCCCTCAGAAGTTAGTAGCAGAAAGGTATCCACGTCGGAGCGCCCTGCTGGTTAGACGGTATTTGTGGATGAGGCGAATGAGGGGCGGGTGACTCGGATAATTTCAAGGTAGCGATTATCGGACACCTTCACTGCACTGATTTCGACCGGAATGATCGTGCCATCTTTTCGCTGTAACAATCGGTCAAAACGCATAACCCTAAGCGTCCGGAGTTGTTCGAGATGCTGTGGCGCCATCGCTTGTTCTGCTGGAATATAGGTCTCCTTCACATGAAGGTGGAGCAACTCCTCTCTCGTGTACCCACACATTTCACAGATCTTCGCATTCGTTATCCGAAAATATCCGTCCAGGTCGAGCACAACTATGCCGTCCGACGTCTCTTCCATCAACAGTCGATATTGACGTTCGCTTTCCTGTAGAGCCGCGTCCGCTTGCCGACGCTCAGTGATGTCCTGAGCAAACACTAAGACGCCGATCACGTTTCCCTGCGGATCACGGTAGGGCACCTTGTCCGTCTGCACCCACCGTTTCTCACCAGAGGCCGTTTGGTACAGTTCCACAATGCCGAGCTTCGGCGAGCCAGAAGTCAGCACCTTGAGATCATCCTGGTAATATTGCGCCGCTTCCTCGGGATAGAGGTCAGAGGTGGACTGCCCTTCCACTTCGGAGACAGTTTTGTTGATGGATTCAGCCGCGTGCCGGTTCGCTCGCACGATGCGATTCTGGGAATCCTTGTACCACACCATAGCCGGGATGAGATCCAACAGGACCTGCTGTTCGATCTGCTGCTGCAAAAGCTTTGCTTCAGCGATCTTTCGCCTTGTGATGTCGCGGACAATGCCACAGCTATACATCTGCCCGCCGAATCTCCATGTTCCGAGTGATACTTCAATGGGAAATTCGCTGCCATCTTTTCTTAAACCTGTAAATTCGATCGTTCTACCCGTTATGCCAGTCACCTTGGCATGCTCAAGCCCGCGCTGATGGGCCTCGTGGTATCGCGTGGGCATAATTGTGGTGAGTGGCTGACCTAAAATCTCTCCCGCTGTGTGCCCAAAGAGCCGTTCGGCAGCGGTATTCCATGAGACAATCTTGCCCTCGCCATCGGTCAGCACGATGCCGTCTGGTGCCGTGTGAACCACTTGACGAAACTGCTCTTCACTCGCACTCAGCGCATGCTCGGCATGATGCATCTTGAGGACCACCTTTCGCACATCCACTGCCCGACGGAGAATGATTTTGAGCTCATCCCGGTTGTAGGGCTTCGTGATGTATGCAAAGGCCCCCTGGCGGAGAGACTCGACTGTATGGCTGTCTTGAATGGATGCAGTGAGCACGATGACTGGGAGCAGGGGATCGAGTTCGTCCAAGCCCCGAAGGACCGTGAACCCGCTCAGGTCCGGCAATCCCAGATCCAAAATCACGGCGTCAAATTGGTTCTGTTCGGCCTCGCGCAATGCCTCCCTTCCCGTACTCACACTGCGCACCGAATAACCGTCATGTCGAAGGAGATCTTCAAGAGCCAAACAGATATCGGGCTCATCGTCCACAATAAGTATGGAGGAAAGATGTGCAGGAAGTTGTTCGGGGTCCATAATACCGTAGGGTAAACTGTGTCTGGAATTTAAGCCTCAGATTGTGAAACCGCCTTGCCCTGCTGATTGACCAGCTTACGTCCATTATGTATCTCACTTCGTGCACCAAAGTATTGCCACAATGGTCCAAATGCCCTAGTAATAGAAGGGAAATGTGGCCCTAGTACAACTATGTAGGATGCCGATGGCGGTTCGGTGGGGTCGCCGGGCTTTCTCAGCAGGTCTTTCACCTGTTTGACGG
Organism: Nitrospiraceae bacterium; assembly: GCA_035607135.1. Lineage (GTDB taxonomy): Bacteria > Nitrospirota > Nitrospiria > Nitrospirales > Nitrospiraceae > Palsa-1315. The sequence continues at coordinate 36,297 of DATNCR010000098.1, read as the reverse complement.
CCAAGACCGGAATAAAGATCCAGTGCCACATTTATAAGAATAGTTTGGCCCTGAGCACCCTCATGATACCGTCGCTCATTGGTTCATTACGTGGGGGGCATTTTTCAATGCGCTACCAGAATCTCGCTCAAATCATACCGGCAGGTTGGTGGCTCCTAGGTATTGTGATGCTCTCTGGTTGCATAACCATCCCTCCGATGCTCTTCCGTCGCTGCCTTGTGCCGCTACCTCCACCAAGGCTCCGCTCTCCGATAGCCAGAATCAGACTTTGATGACTCAAGCGTTACAGAAGCGTCTTCAGGAGAGGGAACGGACCATCGCCGCACAAACCCACCAGATTGAAGTCCTCACCGGTCAGTTAGAGGCCTTGAAGCAGATTGACCAGGAGACACGTCGCCAACCTCGAAAAGCCCTCACCTATCCAATCCCTTAACATTCACAGTCAACGGCGCGTTCCCGTCGATAATTGACACAGCGGCGACCTTCGGTCATGCCACCTCATAGGTTATTCCTGACGACAAGACAAAACTAGGGCATATCCTACTCGCAGTAACTGCGTCTCTATGCCAATAGAATGTACGATCATGTGGGAAGTTTGGTGACAGGCACGCAGCTCCAATTACAGGTGACGACGTGGCCTAGAGAGCCAAATCTTCTTTACGAGGAAAGTACCGTAATCTAGCTGGCAGAGCAGATAGATGGATTGTCTGGACACAAGGAGGTGCAACATGACTGCACGCAAGGACAAGGCGGTGCCGTTGCGCCGGATTACGTTGACCATCGATACCTCAGACGCATCGGCCAAAGCCTTGGCCTTTGTACTGACCAAGTTTCAACCAGATCGTTCGACCGAGAAAGGCGGGCGGGCACCATTTCATGTGAGCGTGCTCCATGTGATCAAACCCCAACCTCTGGCTCCTATCTCGGTCAGATTTACGGCACCGTGGATCAAGTCAGAACAGAAGGTGAAGGATGCTGCCCGCAGGTTGGTCAACCAAACTGTGCAACAACTGATCAAGGCGGGATTTACTGCTGAGCCTATCTATAAAATTGGGGACCCTGCCGAAGAAATTATGAAAGTGGCTGCCAAGCAGCATGCCGATATGATCGTGATGGGCGCCAAAGGGCTGAGCGCCATCGATCGGATTCTGCTTGGGAGCGTATCGACCCGGGTGGTGCAATATGCGAACTGCCCCGTGCTCGTGGTTCGATAATGGATCGCGAATGAGTGCATAGAATGTCGATGCCCACGGGAAAGTTGTTCATTGGAGGAAGGGGGTACGGGAAGGGTTAAGCAAGAAGTTGAGCAAACTTGTGTACCGGAGGAACCCGGGAGACCACCGTCCAGTAGAGCTCAAAACCCGGACACATGAGCCAGGTCATGGCGTCCGCAGTACTCCACCAACAAGTGCCGACCGATCAGATCCGGTAGACTCGTGCAGGACTTCAGGCGATCGTGTCCGGATACCGGTCCACATGGAGCGAACTTGGCGCCTGCAAGGAGATCACCGACCTTCTCAAGTGGAGCGCCATACTGCAAAGCCAGACTCATTAGGCGGGCGATCACGTCGTACAAACCGATTAATTCGGAGCAGCAGTCGGACCCTTTGAGTTGAAGAAAGATTTCCGCCGGCTGTTCGTTATCATGCACGCTGATGTAGAGCGTGCGCTGGCCGGCGATGTTCACTTTTTGCGTAATGTGATTGCGGCGAGCGGGGAGGGCCGGGTGCTCATGCGGCCACCACCATGCCTTGGAAGGGGATTTCCCAGGAAGGAGGCGCGGCGGTGCAAAGCCCCTCAAATCCCGTTGGGGGACACCACACTCCAGGGAGCAGGGATGCTTCTGAGGAATTGAGAGAGGTTGGTAGTTCCGGGAGGAGAGGGAGATAGCTGCCGGTCCCGAGGATTCGATACGCTCTCCGGTTCCCTTCGTGGACCGCTTCGAAGCGTAACGGTTGCTCAAGCAAGACTTTCAAGAGGCTTCATGCAGAGGAGACATGCCGTTCGCGTAACCCGCGCATGTCCGCCATTCGGGTTTTCAATTCTCGCTTCAATCGAGCTTCATCCAGCAGACCAACCTTGCCAGCCTTCATCGCCTTCTCTGACCGCGACTGCGTATCTAAATTCACCTGGAACCGGCTGGAGCTTCATCAGTCCGACTTTGGGATTCGCTTTACACTGCCACCTCGCATCTTCGAAGAACCCCCGCCAGGTCGCTAACCCAGTTTCCGTCAATGGGCCGACAGCTTGATAGCTCAGCAACCTTCGAATGTCTGAAGATTATCCTCGCTGATGAACTCGTCCACTCGTTCCTGCCTTGTCGAACAAATTGTCGTTGCCGGGGATGCGGTCCGATGAGCACTCTCCACCTTTCTGTGTGAGGAGCACAGTATTCTCCCGACGGCTGAATCTGTCAACGCCTGGACCTGTGTGTATCTGAGGAAACTGCTTCAGGTCCGCCAGCACAAGCTCAGCCAGAATGTCGGTCACTCGCTCGAATAAAACTTGGGCAACAAAGTAGACAGATGTTTTTTGACTGGTCGGTCTGAGATCGAGAACGCGGAGAGCGATGGCCTATGTATGGCGGGATTGGTGCAGGCGTTTAGGGACGCTAGCTTGCCGTCGATATTGTCTTTTTGCATCAAGGATCGATGTCAACTTTGCTTTGCTCTCAAGATTCTCGGCGTCTTGATTCAGGAGTCTCGGTAGGTCCTTCGAAGGGGCGTTGTAGTAGCGAATCCATTGGTTCTCGGAAAGCTTCGCCTTTAGAATCCGAGCCAGTTCATGCGGATCCTGCTTTAAAATAAGCCACCGGTCTGCAGGATTTAGGTGTGTTTCATCCAGGATTTTCTTCAGCGCGAGTGAAAGCTTCGGATATTTGGTAGGCATGCCCCTGCTGGTCAGGGTCCTGGTGAGAGGGAAGGAGGCACGGACGCCAGGAACGCCCGTCGGCCAAGGGATCAGCTCAGCCGTTGCCGCCAAAATTCTATACCAACATGTTGTGAAAAAAGTAAGCCTGCTGACTCTTCGTCAGCGGAATCGTACTTCGTATAATGGCTTCCTTAATTCTTGGATTCTCTGTTGGGACTTGGCCATTCCGGCCATGATACACGTTGAAATATGCGGTAATTCATCCGCATCTTTCCATTCCACATGCGGCTCAAAAGCCGCACATGACAGAAACGTCTCTCCCTCAGGAAGATCGAATAGCTCATAAGCCGCCAAATTCATTATTAAAGATGACACGTGAACCCAGACGGATGTTTTCGGTATAGCTCTTGCTGACCTTTCAATCACGACTCACTCTCTCGAATGCGCTCACAAGAAAGGAGACGCATCTTGCGACATAACATTCTTCAGATATTCTCTTTTAGCTTCCTCATGTTGTTTTTCAACATCGAGGCGATGGCTACGTCGATAACGATCCCCATTGATCCGGTCCAAACGTATCTGTTCACAAATAATGATCCTTGGTCTGGGGTTGGTTCGGTTCCGGGCACCACGCCATTTGCGCTCAGTGCGTTGGGCATCAGCGGAGGAGACTTCATCCAACTTGAGGAAGTAGGCGCTTGGTACGATGGTCATGCCGGGTATGGTCTGGGTGTAGACGTCTCGGCCATGGACACTGTTAAGGAGATGATTGGAGTGTTCAGTAGTAGCAATACCCTCCTGGCTCCAAATATCTTCGATCGGGTCCCAGACGCTCTTGATGCGGGGGTCCACATTGCTACCTGGAATACCTTGTTTGGTAACATGCCGACGGATAGTCACGACGTCTTTGGTATCACGAACACGTTTCTTCACGTTCCTGTTGGAGCCAATTATCTCTTCGTCGCCGCTCATGATATCTACTACAGTGACAACTCCGACCCAAACGGAGATTTCGCAGTGAGAATAACCCCGATAGCGTCTGTCCCGGAACCATCAGCCCTATTGCTGCTCGCATTAGGATTCGTAGGCCTGGCATGGTATTCTCGAAAAAGTTTCGCGAAGTAGGCTCTTGGAGCTATCGGTTGCCGATTTATGCATCGCGCTAAGGCACCATAGGAACAACCGTTAATTCGGCCGTGATCCGTATTCTCTCTGCTACGGGACTTGGTGCCAAGCTACTCTGACGCAGGATGATTCACTCCCCTGTAACCGTCCTGTGGGCTCTGGTTCTGCGTTGTGTCACGGGACCTGTGAGACTTCTACCCCACGCAAAAACCGCCATACGATTCGCGAACTCACTCACACCTGTATACCAATCGCCGCCATCTCACTTGCCTTTGAACTTCGCACCGGGCGTCGACGTGCCAGATTTTGGAGTCGCACAATGGCCAATCGTTGCGCCGCTGTTTTCGGCACATGGACCGGCGGAGGCGTCGTGATCGTGGCCACCAGGATCTCGGACAGGTTGAACCGTACCGCGTTGCCCAGGTGATAGGCCGGGATCCGCTTGGTCCGGGCCAGACGGTAGACCTGCCCGATGGAGACACGCAGTTGTACAGCAATTTCCCTAGCCGTGAGTCGGGGTTGATGAGAAGTCGAGGTGGTGCTTCGAGTAGACATGTCAATTCCCATGATGACTCCCTTCCGTCTTCCTAGGAGGCATACAATCCCAAGCATTGCACGCCCCCACCATTATCTGTCCCTCAAAACTCGATATTGTGTAGCCCTGACGATAATGATCCATATCGACCGCAAATGTCGCCCAGTTCATTGATCTCATCGAGCAGGGTATTGTTCAGATGTCTCACCATTTCACGATGACAGGCCTGGGCCTGCTTGAGATTTGGGAAGGGGCCGAACCGCCGCGGCTCCATTTTTCCGAACATGATCCGGATGAACAAGACTGGCTTACCATGGCGATTTGGTTCGCGGACGAGCATCAACACATCATTCCACGACGCGATCTGGATTGAAGCCCGCGTTGTATCCTTTCGCGAATTGTCAGACGGAAGAGGAGCGGAGGTTGCTGTTTGTGACATGGGGTCACCGTCCTTTCTCATGATTGTTCGGTTAGTTATCGCGATCCGCCTGTCTTCTCCATCCGTTCTCGGAGCAGATTGCCAGCCAGGTAGTGCAGACGGAGCAGGTATTCTGTGGCGGTGAGCCGCAGCCATTTGGTAGTAGCTGCGATGTCAGCTTTGTCCGACTCTGAGACCCGAATCTGCATCTTTTGTCGTTTCGCGAGGATGGATTCGAGCCGTTCGGGCGTGAGCCGGCGGAAGCTCTCGGTTACTGCTTTAAAATGATCCTTCGAGCGGTCTGGTTTCTCTTTCATGCCACCTCCCGGTTTAAGAGACTATGAATGACTTTGGCTGTCCATGGACGGCCGGTCTTCGTGGAAATCTTCGATTGTGTGAGTGCCGCGGCGATCTGTCTGAGCGAAAGACCTTCCAGTCGAAGTGCGCGGATCCGAGCCAGGCCGTGCTGTTCTGCGAGATGGGATGTCAGTGTGCTGCATTGTTGCTCAGCATGAATCCATAGGGAATGTGTCGACTGACGCGGTGTCCTTGCCGGCGAAGATGTGCCATTGCGGCCTTGGTGCGCTCGCTGATCTGGTCTCGCTCGAACTCGGCCAGGACAGCAAGCATGCGGAAGATCATCTTCCCCGATGCGGAAGTCGTATCGATGCGCTCACTCAGGCTGACGAGATCGGCACCACTCTTGGCCAGCCGTTCACTGATCGCGATCGCGTCTTTTGTGGAACGGGCGGTCGGCTGAGGCTATAAACTACGAGCGCGGCCTTGGTACGGTAGGCTTCACCGAGAGCTGCTTGAAGAGCGGGTCGGTTATCCGCGCGGGATCCAGAGGGACCGGCGTCGATCTGTACGCTCGCCAGCTTATATCCATTGACCTCGCACCACCCACGGATTCTAGACTGCTGAGCCTCGAGACTGATTCCTTCTTTGTCACCAAGGGACCCGGTTGGAAACAGGTGAGGGGTCAGTTACTGACAGAATGCCGCTTGACGAGGGATGGTCAGACAGTAAAGAATTGCCGAAAAACACCTCCTATAGGATTGCCAAAAAACCGGGGCCGAAGAAGAAGTTCAATCGTGCGAGGCGACGCGGCGAAGGCGGTAATCCCTTTCAAGGAAGATCTGTATGAACGACGCCCAAAAGAAAATAGACCGACGAATGTTTCTCCGGCATAGCGCCTCAGTCTTCGCGTTCAACGCTGCCACTCTTGCTCTGTCGTCGGCGAAGGCTGAAGAGCTCAGAATCAGCGATGATCCGATGCGTGTCCCTGGGGACTTGCCTCGTCCTTATGGAACTCGATCGCCCTTTGAGAGCCTGACGCGCACGAATGGAGCCGGGCCAGGAGCGCCCCATGGATGGGCAAACAATGCTTCGAATAACGTCAACTCGTTAACGCCTCTTCAAGCTTTGCATGGGATCGTCACTCCCTCGGCCTTGCATTTTGAGCGGCACCATAACGGCGTACCTACCATCGATCCAGCTCGACATCGTCTGCTGGTTCATGGGCTGGTCGATCGACCGTTGATCTTTACCGTGGAAGAATTGAAACGGCTGCCCTCCACCTCGCGAATCGCCTTCTTGGAATGTTCGGGGAACACCCGGGACGGTTGGCGAGAGGCGCAAGATGTGATGGTCCAGGACCTTTACGGCTTGACGAGCACGAGCGAGTGGACCGGAGTGAAACTCTCGACTCTTTTAGAGGCAGTCGGTGTACGACGCGAGGCGACATGGATGCTCGCGGAGGGCAGCGATGCGGCCGGATTGGACCGCAGTGTCCCCGTAACGGAAGAGGTCTTAAATGAGGCGATGATTTGTTATGGCCAAAATGGTGAGGCGTTACGCCCCGAGCAGGGATATCCCTTGCGGCTCTTCTTGCCTGGCTTCGAAGGCAATATCAATGTGAAATGGCTCCGGCGACTGAAGCTGGGGACTGCCCCATTTATGACCCGTTGGGAGACAGCCAAATACACGGATCTCATGCCGGATGGAAAGGCCTATCAATTTACACTGGTCATGGAGGCCAAGTCGGTGATCATCCATCCTTCCGGCCAACAACAAATACAACCCGGGTTCCACGAGATCAATGGCTTAGCATGGAGCGGCCGAGGAAAAGTAACAAAGGTCGAGGTCAGCCTGGATGGAGGACGCACGTGGTCCACCGCTCATCTTCAGGAGCCGGTACTTCCAAAGTGCCACACTCGATTCCGTTTCCCGTGGCATTGGAACGGACAAGAAGCCATCTTGCAAAGCCGCTCAGTCGATGAGACTGGCTATATCCAGCCGACACGGGAGGAGCTGGTGAAGGTACGCGGAACAAATTCGCTCTATCACTACAATGCTATTCAGAGCTGGAGGGTAGACCGCAATGGACGCATATGGAACATCTATGCATAGGCGTTTTCTGCGTTACGTTGGAGCATCGATTATTGTCTTGAGTTGCATTTCGGCATCCTGGTCGGGCGAGAAGGCCAGCGAGTATGAGGGGATAGGACGTCCGGCAACTGATGAGGAAATTCGCGCCTGGAATATCGATGTCTCGCCGACCGGTGAGGGATTACCTCCGGGGGAAGGGACAGCCAAACAGGGTGCGCAGGTCTTTGCCGCCAAGTGTGCCGTTTGCCATGGGCCGACTGGCACAGAGGGTCCGAAGGACCGGCTGGTCGGCGGGCAGAATACGTTGCAGACACCAACACCGGTGCGCACCATCGGCAGTTACTGGCCCTATGCCACGACCTTGTACGACTACATCCGTCGAGCTATGCCCTTCGATGCGCCCCAGTCTCTCACTCCAAACGAAACCTACTCCGTCATCGCCTGGCTTCTGTTCCAGAACCAAATCATCGCCGAAGATGTGGTGATCGATGCGCAGATCTTATCAAAGATCGAAATGCCGAACCTGAACGGTTTTGTTCCGGACCCGCGGCCCGATGTGCGCTAGAGTCTTACAGATTAATCGCGGGGAAAAGCGATGCCACCTTAAGGTCATTCGGATCACGGCATGGACCATGTTGCGCGCCCTGTGTCCAACGGAGCAAAGGGCGATCTGGACCGACGAACGTGGCTGCACGAATCCACGATAGGTCAATCAGGCCACACGCTATTATCGTGGCTCAGTTGGTCGAGGCGCATTGGGGTGGAGATGGAGAAGAAGGGGCTGCTACCGAAGGGGAAGAGCTGAGCGAAGCGGGACGGGTTTTACGATGTGCTCCTTTCACTCTTGGGTTGAATGGTCATGGACTTGCTTGACATCGACTTACCTGCTGACAACCTGTGGTTCGTTGCCAGCATCATGGGCTTCTGGATTATGTGGGCCGTGTTTCTTTTCATCTGGTACAAACGGACGAAGGCAAAGGGCCTCCTGCCGAAGGGGAAGGGTTAACGGCGTGAGTCGGGTCTTTATTTATAAGACCTATACCATTCGGTCGACCCCCTCCAGCTTCTTGACTCGAAGCAATGGATGCTTTCCATCGTGATTGACTGGGAACGTGACGGGCGGGTGACCGGGCGCCCGTTCTCAGCAACTGAAAATACCTACCCGACAGAAGCGGAAGCCGACCTTCACGGGATCACCTATGGCCAACGCATCATTGACGGAAAGGTCCCAGGGTTTTCTGTGGGCTAGTGCCCTGCTGCCGAAGGGGAAGTAACCTCTCGCCTTATGGAACTAGGGGATTTCCTAGTTGGCCTCCAGCTGTGTTGGCCTTATGCTGCACTATAAGAAACCGCGATAGAACTCCGGCCCAGGACACGCCGACGCGTGGAACATTCTGGAGAACCATCGTGGAATCATTGCAAAGGCTCGATGCTCGACGGCACCGGGCCTTTGCCCTATCTCCTGCTCGTCCTGACTACCCGACTCCTGTCCATATCCGCTGGCGAGGCCATGGAACTTAAATGCCAGGATTGAATTTTTCTCATATACCGCCCCTCAATGACGCGCCTTTGGCGTCGACGCTCTCCACATCCCTCCAATCGACTGATATGATCAAGGCTGAAGCAACGAAATACAGCGAAGGTGGACCCAACAAGTTGATCCGCCAGTCTGTGAGCATCTGACACTGAAATTGGAGTGTAGTGGTGTCGGGAGTTTCACGGGCAAATTTTACTTTACTGTATTGACTGCGGTGAATCGGTTACCAACAAACACCGACATCTCGTTCTAGATTGACCCCCTGCACGATTATCGGCTCGTTGCCTTCCGCCCATATTTGTGGTCGAGCACACCACCAACTGAATCATCTTCATTTTCCGTGGTGAATATCTGACCCTGCCTGCATACTATCCGCCATGGCACATTTTGGCCTGAAGTAAGAGCAGGAGTATCGAAGGAAGGCTGCTCTGTAGCGAGAGGTATTCGCGCATCTCATGGTGTACAGCCAAGAGAAGTGGGACACGCTGTATAGTCACTACGCCATAGACCGAAAGACCGATAGACAGCCTGTCTTACATGCTTTGAAAGACGCGAGGTATGTCGAAGTGAGCGAGGATATGGAACAGATAGTTCGCATCACTGCTTCAGGGCTCAAGCGACTTGAGCAGTAGGACCACTGAGACTTGGCGTGAAACTGTGACCAAGAAGCTATGAACTGCTTCGATGAGGTAGCCAAGATGAGGCATCGAAAGTCCGGTCCCTGTGGAATCTGGCATGACGTTGGAACTGCATATCTATGCAGCAGACCTCGACCGGCCTCTGATGATTGACGCAGCCAATATGCAATGGGTGAGCGGTCAGATGTTCGGACTGGCCTTCTTTCGGATTACGGAAACAGACCGGCTGGGGCGAATCATCAGCGAACTGATGGGGTACTAGTGCGGTAGAAGAATTCCATCTAGCTGCGTAACATCTCCACCAATCCCTACCTCCTTGGAAGTAACCCCTTCGAGTCTTACCGTGTCGTCTGTCATGGTGATAGCCTTTGAATGGCAGCAGCGGGCCGCGAATTTCCCTAACGCACCGCGAGGGATTGGGAGGCGTAACATGAAGGACACTGATTGGACCACTCAGGCTGTCTGCTTACTGGGCCTCATGGTGCTGTCAGGCTGCGCGAGCACGATATCGCCTCCTACAGCCCTCACTCGACTCGCCACAAATCAGGACCAGGCCACGATTCAAGCCTTACAGAAACGACTTCAGGGGCGGGAGCGGACCATTGCCATGCAGAACTACCAGATTGAGGTCTTGTCCAGTCAATTGGATGCCCTGAAGCGAATCGATCAGGACACCAAGGTGCAGCGGCGGCCTGTAAGTAACCTGTTGAACGTCGTGCCGTAGCCTTTTTCGAAGGCCAGATTGCGAGGAGGCACCATCATGAAATGCAAACGATGCCAAGGCTTGATGACAGAAGACCAGTTTTTTGATTTTGAGGGAACTCAGGGCTTCATGTGGATGAGGGGCTGGCGGTGTATGAACTGCGGCTATGCGGTGGATGCTGTGATCGAGGCTAACCACCACCTGCACGAAGCCACCGTGTAACAATGGTACGAGGCGCACTGTACCCACACGAAGGGATTCCCTCCTGACACGGTGTCACAGTCGCGTCTCTACCGATGGCAACCATTCTCATCATCGATGACGAAGAAAGCGTCCGCCTACTCCTCCTCTCTGCGCTGAGGGCGGCAGGACACGAGGTCGTGGAAACGGCCAACGGTCGTGAAGGCCTAGCGCTGTATCGTCGCAAGCCGACGGACTTGATCATCACCGACATTGCCATGCCCGAGATGAATGGGCTGGACATGATCCTCGAACTGACGCGGTACTTTCTCGACGTCAAGGTGATTGCGATCTCGGGCCTAGGAAGGGAAAAGAATGGCTTGGATGTCGCGAAACTCATCGGCGCACGGCGGACCATGCAAAAGCCTTTCAGCATGTTGCCGTTGTTGGACGCGGTGCGCTACGAATTGGCTCACTAGCGGTGGCCTCAACCCTTGCCAATCCCAGATACCACCATTTCCCCCAGTGAATCTCGCCCTGATCCGCGACGGCTCGTCAGCGGCGGTGAGGTTCTGACCGAACCTTGAAGCCGCCTTGGAGCTATGCGCCCGTGGCCCTTGCGCCGTCGTTCGATTCTTAGGAACGACTGTAGTCGCTCAGATCGCACACTACACTAGGGACGTCCCTGGACCAGCTCCTTCAAAACTTCTTGTAGTTGCAGTATTCAGCAATCATACTCTTCATTGTGAAACCCGATGGAAGTATTCCGTTGCCAGATCTCGCCACGACCATTCTTCTCATTGATGGCAATGACCACGACCGCACCTACTATGCTGATCGACTCAAATTCTCCATCCCAGATTGTGTCGTTCTGGAAGCGAAAAGCGGGAAGTCAGGTCTAGAGGTCTATAAGTCTCGCCGAGTCGATTGCATCGTCCATGAAGTCTATCTTTCTGACATGTCAGGCTTTGAGTTGCTGGGCACTCTCGTCCCTCTGGCAAGTCAGCCACCGGTAGCTGTAATCATCCTCACACGGACAGCCGTACGCGGTCTTCGCGATCTTGCGAGGAGTAATGGCGCCCAGGAATTGTCGGTGAAACAACTGACATCGGGTGAGGAACTGGCCCAAATCGTCCTCAAGGCGATTGCCATTGTGGGACCGACCCAGAAGGACTTTCGCCGCACCACTGAATTATAGCCTGTTTTGTACTTGCCGGATGTTGGATTGCACCTTCTCCAGGCACGAGTCGGCAGTTGTCTTCCAAGGCATTGGGCTTCTCGATGAAGGCATTGATGTCCTGTTGACCACTCTCTTAGGGGAGGCATTATAAATGTGTTGCACAAGGTTCACTCTTCAACAATGCGCTTGATACCCCCAGGATAACTAGCCCTCTCACAAGGTTGAGTATCGTCACCACTGTCGAACGGAGCAGCTGTTCATCATCGATCACGAGAATCCGCGGCATGGCGTATCTCCAAATGACAGGGGTAGTCGCTATGCTACACCTTTCCGCCTAACATGTGTGGCATAGGCGAGGGCGTCAGTTCGAGTCCTGCGACCCAATGGACTGGAGCTCTGCAATCGAAGGCAAGGCGAACCCTTTCCGGAGAAAGTCGGTCACTCCCAGCGCCCGCGCTTCACGTTCCACTGATGGACTATCCCCCCCGGTAAAGATCATGACTTTCGCCTGAGGGTCGATCGCTCGGATTTCCCTCAAGACCGCAATCCCATCGATGTCCGGCATGTCGATATCTAGAATCGTCAGATTCGGGCGTTCTTTTCTAAACATCGCGATAGCATCCTTTCCCTTGGCTGCCAGCGCCACATGGCGCCCCTCCTGCTTGAGCATGGTTTGGACCAGCGTACGGATACTATCCTCATCGTCGACGACGAGAATCTTATATTGTGGCGGCGCCGGATCTTTTTGTGTGTTCCAGCTCATTTGTCCTCCATCGGCCCCATGATGATGTGCAGAAGATCACACGTGAGAACGGTCAACTTGTTGCAGGTGGAACCCGGGAGACTATTGTCCAATAGATCTCAAACTCCTTCACCACCTGGACAAACTGCTCGAGGCTCATCGGCTTTCGAATGTACGAACACGCACCGCCGGTATAGGAGCGGACCACATCGTCTTCTCGGTCGCTCGTCGTCAGCATCACCACGGGCAGCGATTGGAGAAGGGGATCCGCCTTCATGGCTTGTAGGACATCAAAGCCGTTCTTCTTCGGCATATTGATATCCAGGAGCACCAATCCTGGCTTCCGTGTATGTTTGTATGGCCCTTCTTGCCGTAAATAAGCCAACGCCTCTTCGCCGTCCCGCACCTTGAACATCACGTTCATTAACTTCGCCTCGGCGAAGGCTTCTTCGATCAGGACAATATCGTCTTCGTTATCCTCGACCAACAGCAGTTCAACGGGTTCATTCATCATGGCAGCAACCTCCCGACATCGTGTTCAGGCGAATGGGTGGCAGTGGTACTCCTCATGCACGGGGAGTACTCTTACGACTATCTTGATTGGCTGGTGGCAAGAGGAGATTCAGCGCCGCCCCCAGCTCATGAAGTGAAAACCCTTTGGCGAGGAACTCCGTCACGCCCAGCTCACGAGCCTGTCGCTTCCGTTCATCCGTCCCGGCGCCGGTCAGCATAATGACAGGTGCCTGTGGATCAATCGCTCGAATCTCCCTGAGAACCGCCAGCCCATCCATGTCGGGCATCTCAAAGTCCAGAATCGTGACGTGTGGTCGCTCTCGACGAAACAAATCTATGCCTGGTTGGCCGGAACTTGCCGTAATCACATGATGCCCCTTGCGTCGTAACATGACGTGCAGGAGTCCGCGAATCTTCTCGTCGTCATCCACCGCCAGAATTTTGGCCATGGTCTCTCCTTCTATAAATCTCCGGATGCGACAGGCTACGATGCCTTCCGTTCTGTATGATGGAGCGGCGAGACCTCGAGGATTTCGCGCACCTTATCGCCCAGCGTCTGCGGCGTGAACGGTTTCTGAAGAAAGGCGGTTCCCGGCTCCCATGCCGTTGTGGACGAGAGCACCTTATCCGTATAGCCGGACATAAACAGCACCTTCATGGCGGGACGCATGGCGAGCACCTGTTGAGCCAGCTCCGGCCCGTTCATTCCGGGCATGATCGTATCGGTCAGTAAGAGGTGGATGGGTTGGAGCTCCTCTTGAGCAAACCGCAAGGCGTCCGTCACACTCTTCGCAGCGAGTACCGTATAGCCATTTCGGGCAAGGATCGCCTGAGCCAACCCACGCACCATTTCCTCATCCTCCACGAGCAAAATGGTTTCAGACCCGCGGAGCGGAACATTGGGTGTAGAGATCGGTTCAAGCCGATCGGCGACCCCTTCGATGCGGGGGAGGTAAATTTTGAATGTAGTGCCTTGGCCCAGAGCGCTTGACACCCCAATGCTCCCGCCGCTCTGCTTGACGATCCCATACACTGTCGCCAAGCCCAACCCAGTCCCTTTTCCAAGTCCTTTCGTCGTGAAGAACGGCTCGAAGATATGCGCTTGCGTGTCCGCACCCATCCCGCACCCCGTATCGCGCACTTCCAACATCACGTACGAACCTGGGTCAATGGATGGATGTTGGTCGGCCTCGATGCGACCCACTTCCACGTTCGTAGTTTCGATGGTCAACTGGCCGCCTCCAGGCATGGCATCACGTGCGTTGACAGCGAGGTTCATAATGACCTGTTCCACCTGTCCCGGATCGACTTTCACACGTCCTAGCGCGGGGTGGGGACAGAGCACCAAGGCAATATCTTCGCCGATCAGTCGTCGCAGCAATTTCGCCATCGTGGACACCGACTCGTTCAAATCCAGAATCTTTGGCTCCAAGACTTGCTGACGAGTGAAGGCGAGCAGTTGTCGAGTTAACGACGCGGCGCGATGGCCAGCCTCTTTAATCTGGCCAAGCCCGTTTCGTACAAAGGGGCTCTCCACCCCGACCTCTCCCAAGAGCATATCGCTGTAACTATTGATGACGGTCAAGAGGTTGTTGAAATCGTGAGCGATCCCACCGGCTAACTGTCCGATGCCCTCCATTTTCTGGGATTGGCGTAACCGCGCTTCACTCTCTCGCAAGGCCTTCTCCGACTGTTTCCGTTCCACGGCATACCGAGCGGCGCGGGCAAGGAGGGTGCCATCCAATCGCCCTTTGACCAGGTAGTCCTGGGCACCTCTGCGAACCGCCTGGTTCGCCATGACTTCGTCATCCAGGCCCGTGAGCACGACAATCGGCACGTCCTTCGCGCAGCCCTGAACCAGATCAAACGTCTCCAGCCCGTGACTGTCCGGTAACGAGAGGTCCAGCAACACCAGGTCACTCTTGTTCTCGGCCAACCGCGTCAATCCGGTCCCCAGCCGGTCGACCCAGACCAGAAGGATGCCGGCGTCCTCTTTCTCCATCAGCATCTCTCGGATGAGATAGGCGTCGTCTTCGCTATCCTCGATCAGTAGTACACGCATGGCGGTTACTCCCTGGCTGATGGAATCCGCGAAACACTTGTCCAGTACAGTTCAAACTGCATGATCAGCTGTTTGAATTGGTCCAAATCGACAAGTTTGTGAATATAGGAACAGGCGCCCTTCGCATATGAGGAAACGACATCTTCCTCGCGATGGCTCGTGGTCAACATGATGACGGGCAGCGATTGCAATCGTGAATCCTTCTTCATCGCTTCAAGCACTTCAAAGCCGTTCTTTTTCGGCATGTTGATGTCCAGCAGGACGATATCGGGCCTGCGCGCCATCTTGTATTGCCTCTGACGCTGGAGGTAGTCCAAGGCCTCTTCCCCATCTCGGACCACGTGAGTTAGGGTGGCCCACCGTATGTCCGCAAAGACCTCTTGAATGATGACAGCATCGTCTTCATTGTCCTCCACGAGCAAGATCTCAACTGGTTGATGCGACATGGGTGTCACCACCTTTCTGCCGATTCGTCGCGCCAAATGTCAGGATGAACTCCGCGCCGCCGCCCTCCCGGGCCTGTACCCACGCCCGTCCGCCATGCCGCTCGGCGACCTGTCGGACGATCGCCAGCCCCGCGCCCGTGCCCTCGACCTCCCGTCCCACGGCTCGCTGGAACAGTTGAAAAATGCGCTCGGCATGCTCCGGCGCCACGCCCGGTCCACGGTCGCGGACCATGATCCCTACCACCGACCCGTCTTCCACCGTAGGATGATAGGAGGCGATCTCCACCTCGGGTGCCTCACCATCGCGGCGGAACTTCAGTGCATTGGTAATGAGGTTATAGACCCCTTGGGTCGCCCAGGTTCGGTTGCCCTGCCACCGGGGCAGGGCTTCCACCACGCGCACCGTCGCGCCGGTCTCCTTGATCTTGTGGTCGAGTCGTCGCAGCGCCTCTGTCACGAGGCTCTCGCACTCCATGTCCTCGGCTGAAAGCTCCATACGCTGCACGCGTGACAGGGTCAAAATGTCCGTCATGAGCTGATCCATCCGTTGAGTCCCGCGGACAACCCGCTGCAGAAAGTCCCGTCCTTTGTCGTCAAGGCGGTCGGCATACCGGTCATGGACCATGCGGGAGAAGTTCTCGATACCGCGAAGCGGCTCTCGTAAGTCATGCGAGGTGACGTAGAGGAGCGTCTCCAGATCCCGAGTCTTCTTGAGAAGTTCTGCCGTGCGCTCCTGCACACGCAGTTCTAGCTGACCGTGCGCTTGGCGCAGTGCCTCCTCCGCCTGGCGCTGTTCGGTAACGTCTGTGTTCGTGCCGAACCAGCGGATGACCCTCCCTTCCTCATTTCGAATAGGAACGGCCCGAGAGAGGAACCATCGATAATGCCCATCCTTGCCGCGAAGTGGGAAGGTATCTTCCCAGACCTCCCCTGTCTGAAAACAATGGCGTATTTTGTCGACGACTCGCTTCACGTGATCTGGATGATGCACCTTTTGCCAGTCCCACCCTTGCATCTCCTCCAACGTCGTACCGGAGTAGTCGAACCATCGCTGGTTGTACCAAAAGATCCAACCCTGATCGTCTGCCATCCAGGCCAACTGGGAAATGTTATTTGCCAGATTTCGAAAGCGCTCCTCGCTCTGTGTGAGGTCCATGTTGGCATGTTGAAGCTGGGCGGTTCGTTCGATGATCCGTTGTTCCAATTCGTCGCTGGACTTTCTGAGCGCCGTATCGCGCTGTTGAATTTGCGCAAGCATCTCATTGAACGCACTCACAAGCACGCCCATCTCATCATTGCTTTCAGTGACGGCACGAATCGAATAATCCTTTTCACAAGAAACAGTTTGGGCCGTCTCCACCAAGTGCAAGAGGGGTTGAGTAATTTTTCCTTGGAGCCTCGACGAGATGAGGAGCGCGACTGAGGAGGAAGCCAGCAACACGACGGAGATGATGGCGAGGTACTGCCAGAAGCGAGCATGCATTTCTTCAAGATCGGACTGGATGTAGACCGTGCCGATCGTCTCTCCTTTGAACACGATCTTCCGGAACAAAATCAGACCGTCACTCTCAAACCAGTGGCCATCGGGATGCTCAGCGAAACGCTCTCGCAGTGCGACGGCTCGTTGCTTGTCGCTACGGCCATATGTCGCAAATGCCTGATTGTCGCGCGTATATATGCCGGCGGAGACGACATGCGAATCGGCCTTCAGTGCCGCAAGAGTGTCGGCCGCGGCGGCTTCGTCGTTGAACAATAGCGCTGAGGCGCTGTTGGCCCCGATGATATCGGACCTGACCGAGAGCATGCGAACCATGCCCTCCCGGTAGGCGAACAGCTCATAGCTGAGAAGCGCAGCGCAGGCCAGCAGGAGGGCGCCGCCGCTCGCAAGGATGACCATCATCGTTAATTTGTGACGGATGGGAAGATCTCGAACAGCGTGCACCATATTCAGTTTCCCGTTCGTGGGTGATCGTTGACGATCCTGGCTAATTTCAGAAGCTGTGACCCCATTTTCAGCCCGGCGCGCTCCACGGCTCCCACGTTGATGTTGAAGCGCACTTTCTGGTCCTCCACCGTGAACGCGACCATTCCTCCGTGTTCGGCAAACCGTTCCATATCGCTGACCGTCAGGATGTTGGCCTTTTCGAGCACTGGCATTATTTGTGAGAGACGGCTCTCCTCGGATGCCCTGAGGAAGAGAATATGGCTGTTGGCTGCATCGTGAATATTCGCGAACCGCTTCACGGCCAGTTTCTTTCCCATGACGGTTTTGTCACGGATCGTTTCTTCGAGTATGGCTCCGAATGGATCCTCGCCGATCACCCCGATGATCAACGAATCTCCGCTGCGCTGGAATGCTTCGTTCGGCCACGTGACGAACTTGGCAAAGTTGAAGAGGAACGCCGCCTGCACCTGGGACATGGTCGGTGCTGAAGACTCTGCCCTGGCAATCCCGCTGCCGCTCACAATGATGCAGAGCGCGAGCAGCGAACAGAGGCTCACACAGAGGGACCGTCGCAACATGGTCTTCAGTAGCTCCATACCATCTTTGCGTAAAAGGCCCGTGCCAATTCGCTGCGATTCGGTGCCGCCCCGAACTCCGGATGGTTTGGATCCAGCAGGTTGAATCCGCTCAGTGAAAGTTCGGTGTTCTTCATGAAGATCCATCCAAGGCGCGTGTCCAGCGCAACATAATTGCGAACATCTGGAGAGGTCAACGTGCTGATCACGCGCAACCCGACATCCCATTCCAGGTTCTGTGGCAGATTGATGGCCGAGCGCGCCGAAAACTGGTGCGCCGGACTGTTGCCGGCGGCGGCGATGTTGGAATCGCGGCTGTCGGCGTCGAACCCCAGTTTCTCCTTGAGATAGTTGTAGCCGAGGCTCATCTTCCACCAATCGAACATGCGGTAACTCCCCCAGGTTTCCAAGCCGTAGCTGTACCCCTTCATCTTGTTGGTGATCGTGAAGGGGAGCGTACCTCCCGGTCCCGGTTCGATGCTCCGCAGGTCGTCGTACATGTTGTAATACGTGGAGACCGAGAGCGAGGCCTGCGGTGTCAGCTGCGCACGGTAGCCAACTTCATAGGCAATCACTTTTTCCGCCCTAAAATTCGGCCCGCCGGCGAGGAGGAAGGGTGGCTGGCCAGGAGCAAAGAGGTCAGTATCCAGACGTGAGGGCACCCGCACCGCGCGCGAGATAGCGGCCCACAGGAGCGCATCATCCTTAAACTTCCACGCCAGACGCGCGTTCGGTTGGACCTCGAGCCCGGTATAGCTGTTGGTCTCCAATTTCACACCCAGCGTGAGTTTCAGCCGCTCGTGGAGCGCGATGCTGTCTTGGAGGAAGCCGTTGATCCGGGTGAGCGGGAAGACGCTGGGGAGAAACGCCAACCCCGTGCCGTTCGTGACGGCATCGTGCATCATACGGTAGCCTCCACCCATGACGAACTCGTGGCGCTCGCCCACCTGGAAACGATGCTGTGCCTCAATATCGTATGTATCGAGTTGCTCTTTGAAGACACCGGGATAGACCCGCCGGGTCCTGTCAAAATAGGCTTGGACCTGGAGGGCCGACCCGTCTTGGAATGTCCTGTTCCAGCGTCCCAGCATGTTGGCGCCCGAGATTGATTTGTCGTCACCCACCTGGGCGATGGTTCCTGTATAGCCATCGCCCTGAAGCGTGAGCGCATCACTCCCCTGCATCCAATCTGTGCGGAATCCCACCTGCCCTTTTTTCCACGCATCCTCTACGTTCATGCCGTTTCCCAGAGTCGTGTTCTCGCGGTCGAAGCCCTTGCCGTAGACCCGAAAGGTCGCGTTCTCGCCCAGGTTGGCGCCATAACGTACGCCGGCCACGCGGTCTTTCGTCCCCCCACCGAGACTCACCAGCCCGCCCTTGGTGTCCTGTGATCGTCGCGTAATGATGTTGATGACACCGTTAACCGCGTTCGAGCCCCATAATGTGCCGCCCGGTCCGCTGATGACTTCAATCCGCTCGATGTCTTCAAGCAACGTGTCCTGCGCGTCCCAGAACACCCCGGAAAACAGCGGCGTATAGACGGTACGTCCGTCAATGAGTACAAGCAATTTGTTGGCGGTGGTACTGTTGAAGCCTCGAGCCGTGATGGCATATTGACTGGAATCCACACGCGCAACCTGGAGGTTCGGTGCCAGTCGCAGGACCTCTGGGATGCTGTTGTAACCGGACTGGCGGATATCTTCCCGCGTGATGACGAAAATCGATGCAGCTGCCTCGCTGAGTCGTTCAGTCTTCTTCGAGACCGAGGTGATCTCAATATTCATCAGATCGTCAAGGCTCAGCTCCGTGAGATCAGTTGTCGTCGTTGCCGCGTAGGAGGGCCCACCGGTATAGGTCAAGGTGATAGACAGAGCCAGCAAGCAGGCATTTATGAAGCGTGCACTCAGATATGTGTTGACGGTTTGCAAGACTATGCCTCTGGTGCCGATTCGAAAAGTGTGCGGAAGTCAATCTGTGCAAGAATGGCTGATGACTCTGTTACCGAGGCGTCCATACGTGTCCGTTCATTGGAGCTGGCGGCGAACTGGGCAGCATGCTTCGGTCTCAAAAATTCGTGAGAACGACCGCGAACCATAAGGTTAAGAATACTCTTTGCCTGAGGCATCGCAATCTTTTTCCCATTACTTACTGAGATAAGCTGGATGGATAAGAGGCCGAACTATGGCCTTCAGAGCTACGGCCGTCAGCTCTGGGGATTGCAGTCAGCGACCCTGAGGGTCGTGCCACTGATATCCACGAGGTTAACGGAGCGAGTCAAGCGGCGGAAAGCGGAGATCATAATGCGTGGCGCCCTGACGCATAAGGAAGGGTGGGCGAAGAGGTCCACAGGAAGCGGCGACTCATGATTCGAACGCGACAAGCTAAGGGTCTATTAAGGGATAACGGGTACGTGTGGATCCATGGCGTGAGTGCGCTTGAGGACCGAGAGAGCCTTCAGATCGAGCATGTTGAGGGTCAGGATGACCAGGTGTGGATAATTCTCCCGAATCATCTCGACGCCTTTAGCTTCCTCCTGCCAGCATCATGTGCCCAATGTCTCCGATACTTTACGAAGGAGAGTCTCCGGGGTGAACGGTTTGGGAAGAAAGACGACCTCTGGATATAATTCGTCATGACCGAAGATCTCCTCATTCGAACGGCCCGACATAAAGAGTATTTTCGTCTCTTTCCGCAATGTGTGCAGATGGTCGGCGACCTTCCGCCCATTCATGCCCGGCATGAAGACATCGGTTATCAGTAAGTCGATTGACCCGGGATACTCCTGCAGAATTTTCATACAAGCGTTTCCGCCCTCGGCTGCTAAGACGGTATAGCCATGCCTTGTAAGCAACGTCTCGGCCACTTGCCGGATCATTTCTTCATCGTCCACCAGCAGAATAGTTGGTGGCGCTTGCCGGTCTTTAGCGGAGGAATAGGCTGATTCGGCGCGCTGAATGTCTCAGGGCGGTTCCATCGGTCCGGCCCATTCAGCCCCCGGCCCATCAGGCACTCGATGGGTCTCCTGGTGCGGGTACATGCCCGGTGATACGCCGATTGTTCGTAGCTCCTTATTCCATTCGATGAGTTCGATAATCTGCACCCGATCGTGTTGAGATCTATACCAGTACCACCCCGGTTTGGTCGGCTTCTCACTCGTCCAGATCACTCTGCCACCTCTCTCCCTAACGCTGGTGCAGATTACCCCTGAGACACTTTGTTCCATGAGCTTGCTGATCATCCGCCCCAGGCGGTCTGCCGCGGTGATCCGAAAGAAGGCCAACCCGAACGTATGCCCGCCCACCCTGTGCGTCTCAGTCGATGGAGGCTTCTGGATACACCGCTCTCATACAGGGCTGGCAGATTCCATGGCTAAACTCGGCCTCTGAATGTTTTTGAACGTAGTCCTCGAGTCGTTGCCAATCCCCGGTATCTGTCCGTACCCGTTTGCAGTGGGCACAGATCGGAATGAACCCGCGCAACACCTTAACTTCTCGTAGCGCCTGTTCGAGTTCCTGTGTGCGCGTGAGTAATTCCTGCTCTCTGGCCTTGCGCATAATGCGTTCTGCTCGTAAGGTGAGCGCCGAGGAGACGCGAGCCACGAGTTCCACTGAATTGACCGGTTTCCGGATATAGTCCATCGCCCCTGCTGCAAAGGCTGCACGGAGATCCTGCTCACCGGTCTTCACAGTAATGACGATGATGGGAATATCCTGCAGCCATTCGGTCGTCGTAATCCGGCGGCACGCTTCCAGTCCATCCACGCCAGGCAGCATGATATCCATAAGGATGAGATCAACCCCTCCCGCCCTCTGCCCACCATCGCTCACAATCGCAAAAGCGGCCTCAGCAGAATCGGCAACGAGCAGCGACTCGTAGCCGGCAGCCTGCAGCCTGTTCGTGAGCAGTTCTTGCTCGTCTCGTGAATCATCCACTATTAAAATGGCCATACTGTGTCCTCTACGCGAACGCGCTAGGCACTAATGATCGTGAGAAGATCCTGTAACCGGTTCGCATCGCGTGGTGTCAGCGTAATAAATTCCACGCCAAATTGGTCATTCGCGGACCATCGCACGGGCGCCACCTCGACCTCGATGGGAGCTTGGTTCGCGGAAGGGAATAGCAGCACACAGAGATCTTGGTCCTTTTGGACCGGTGTCGTACTGCGGATGGCGCACCCTTCGCAGGACAGGTTGACGGTCGTCCCACTCCATTCACGAGGACCCTCCGCCGAAAACAAACAGGGCAAATCAACCGGAATACGTCGGAATTTTCTGGCCTCCTGGGGTTCCCTGAGAGACGGAGAGACGGGTTGAGAAGGTGGAGAGTTCTCCATATCCATGAATACAAATGTACTGCTTCCTATTGAAACGTCAACATGATTTCGCGTTATGTTCCGTGTAGTGCAGGGGACAGGTGGGGAGAGGCGAATCGAGAATGGCCTGAAGTCTATGGAGGGAGCGATTTTTGTGTCAATCAGAGGCAAAAAATTGATGGGGGTGAAGGGGCTGGAGAGGTCGAGACTGCCGTCTTGCGAGCACGCAGTGGAGTATTTTAGATTTTCGGATACACTTGTAAGGACTGCGCGCTGAAAGGAAGAAGAAGGAGTCACCCATGTCCCGCATCCTGGTCATCGACGATGAAGAGCTGATTCGCCGGGTTCTGCGGAGCATCCTGGAGCGGGCGGGCCATACCGTCCTCGACGCGCCGAACGGCCGTGAAGGGATGAGGCTCTGGCGGGATGAGCCAGTCGATGTCGTGGTGACCGATATCTATATGCCCGAAAAGGACGGGATGCAAGTCCTCTTGGAGATGCAACAGTTGGCGACGAAACCCAAGATCATTGCCATGAGTGGAGGCGGGCAGAAGGGCCTGCTCGACTGGAGAACGTCCGCCCTCGGGCTGGGGGCCGATGGGGTGCTTCTAAAACCGTTCGACGAATCGACGGTGCTCTTTACCATCCAAGGGATACTCACTGGCCATACTGACGGACACGACACTGCTCCCCGATCGAACTCGACAGACCAGCGCAAGTTTCCTCGGGTACCGGTCTCTCTTCCTGTGTATTTCAGCGACGGCATGATCGCTCAGAGCGGAACAGTCGTCGACATCTCCCGCGAAGGGTGCCGGATTCAATGTCCCGACACCGCGCCTGACATGAAGTATTTTCAGGTCGAGATCCAACTCGATGAGCCGCAAGGAACGCTGACGGTCAATCTAGCCGTGAGGCGTTGGTCGAGAGACAAGGAACTCGGCATCGAATTCATCCGAATGGAACCCGAGCAGCAAACGCGGCTCTTGCAGGTTCTCCAAAGTTCCTAACAAACTCCCTGCCACGGGTCGGTCCGGAAACGTTCTTCAATAACTATTCTCGCCCACGACTGGAATAAGCGTCGGAGCGCTTTGTCTAGACAGTGCGGCTTTCGACGACGAATGCGATTGAGAAACCCAATCCCATGCAGCATTCCACGAATGGGCCAAATTCATGAAAGTGTTTGTACTTATTAGGAGAACGAGTAGTCTAATTCGACAGGACCTTCGGGGATGGAAGGGGTGAGGCGATCAAGCAGAACCGAAATTGAATCCATGCAAAAAGATTGGTGCACGCGGGTACTCCTGATTGAAGACAACCAGGATGCCATCGCCATGATTCGAGAGCTAGTACTAGAGAAGAAGGATCTTGAGCGAGGGCATAGGAGCGGGTCGAGTTCGGAAGCGCGCTCCACACTTTTTAGCCCACAGGGCACACATGAATCACGGCTGATCATGAGCAGAAGGGCCTCGCGCCAAATAGGCAGAAAGACGACATGAGCATCTCTGAAGCAACGGCTCCCCGCCGATACTCCTGGCTTCCGGTCCTCATTCTCGTGATGGTGGTCATCACGCTGGCCCTCGGCGCCACGGCGCTCCGCTACATCGAAGCTCGCATGGTGGCCACCGCCGGCGAAACCCTGGCCCTCACCGCTGCTGAAGTCTCCGACAAACTGGACCGCGTGTTGTACGAACGGTATGTCGATGTGCAGATGATTGCACGAGCGTTCAGCGCGCAGTCTCACAATCGGGAGTTCCAATCGTCATATATCGCCTGGATGAAGACCTCGTACCCGATGTACTTGTGGATCGGCGTGACGAACGCGCGCGGACAGATCGTGGTCGCCACCGACCCAGCCATGGTGGGCCGGGACTACAGCGCTGCACCCTGGTTTCAGGCCGTGCAGAACGGGCAAAAAGTTCATGTGCGGGACGTGGAGCCATTCGCAGAGATAGGCGGTGTGGACTCCATAGCCTTTACGGCTCGTATCGCCGGACCGCGTGGGGAGTTCCTGGGAGTCGTGAAAACACGGGTGGGGATTCCGATGCTGGAAAACGTCCTAACCCGGACCCTGGTGACGTTCGAGCAGCGGGAGGAATTTTTGGGAAAGATGGAGTACCAGTTCCTGACTCAGCAGGGGGTGGCCTTCATTGGTTCGGACCTCCAACATAAGAGCCACGTCAATCTGAAACAACTCGGCCTCCCGTCGGCCCTGTTGAGCGAACGGTCCTCCTCCAGTTACGTCGAAGAGGAGCACAGGAGTCGCCATGTGCCGGTCATCAGCGGCTATGCCAAGACCCAAGGCCATGGCGATTTTGAGGGGTTGCATTGGACGGTACTGATGCGCATGGATCGGCGCGACGTGCTGGCGCCGATTCGAGACATGCTTTGGAAGGTTGGTCTGGCGGGCGGCGCCATCGTGGTTCCCACGTTTGGACTCTTGCTATGGACCGTGAGACGCGTGCGGAGAGAACATCGGCACGCGCAGCAGGAGAGTATGCTCGCCAGGGCAGCCGAAGCCTCGCTGCGGGAGAGCGAGGCCAAAGTGACCACCTATGCGCAGGAACTTGAGCAGAAAAACCATAACCTCGGCGGTGCGGTGGCCGAAGCGCAGGCCGCCACGCAAACCAAGTCCGCCTTCCTCGCCGTGATGAGCCATGAAATTCGGACCCCCATGAACGGCATCATCGGGATGACCGGACTCTTGCTCGATACCGCCATGACGCCTGAGCAGCGCGACTACGCCGAGACCGTGCGTCGATCCAGTGAAGTCCTGCTTAACATCATCAATGACATCCTGGACTTCTCGAAGATCGAGGCCGGCCAGTTGACGTTCGAAACGATCGATTTTGACCTTCGGACGATGGTCGAAGAGGTCTTGGACCTCTTTGCCGAGCCGGCGCAGCGCAAGGGCCTGGAAATGGGTTGTCTCTTGCATGCTGAAGTGCCCACGGCGTTACGGGGCGACCCTGGGCGCTTGCGTCAAGTCCTCGTCAATCTCACCGGCAATGCACTCAAGTTTACCCAGCAGGGCGAGGTGATGATTCATGTGACTCGAGGCGAGGAGATTGCCGAGCGCGCCCTGATCGAATTTGCCGTGACCGATACTGGGATCGGCATTGCCCCCGAGGCCCAGGCGCTTTTGTTCAAGCCCTTTTCCCAGGCAGATGCCTCGACCACGCGGAAATTCGGCGGCACCGGCCTGGGCCTCGCCATTTGCAAACAGCTCGTGGAACAGATGGGTGGGCAGATCGGCATCGAGAGTGTGCCCGGTCACGGCAGCACCTTCCGGTTTACGGTTTGGTTGACGAAGCAACCGGCACAGGCTCATGCGACACCCATGCCGAGAGGGTCTCTCGCGGGGCGTCGACTGTGCATAGTGGATGACAATGCCACGAACAGGCGCATCCTGGAAGAGTACGTGTCACAGTGGGGCCTCCAGAGCGCGACCGCTGCGGACGGCTACCAAGCCCTCGCGCTGCTGAAGGACGCGGCGACCAGGGGAGAGCCCTTTGATTTGGCGATCCTCGATATGCAGATGCCCCGCATGGACGGACTGGAGTTGGCGCGTGCGATCACGGCGAATCGCGAGCTGGCGGCAACCCGTCTTGTCTTGCTGACCTCAATCGGTCTGCGGGGGCAGGCCGAACAGGCGAAACAAGCGGGGATCTCCGCATATTTGAGCAAACCCGTCCATCGCACACACTTATACGACTGTCTGTCACTGATTGTGGACTTGCCTGCGAAGTCTGCCACGGACCCGCTGGAGGGTGGGACTTCGAGTCGACCTCACGATGTATTAGTAACTCGTCACATGCTCAGAGAAGCTGCAGGGGCGGCGCGTGCCCGTATTCTTGTGGCCGAGGATAATACCGTGAACCAGAAAGTTGCGGTGTGTCAGCTGGAAAAGCTGGGTTATCGGGCCGATGTCGTGGCCACCGGACTCGAAGCGGTCGAAGCCGTCTCTCGGGTGAGTTACGCGTTGGTGTTGATGGATTGGCAAATGCCCGAGATGGATGGAGTGGAGGCGACGGCGATCATTCGGAAGCGCGAAGAGGAACAGG
This sequence comes from Nitrospiraceae bacterium, assembly GCA_035607135.1. Classification (GTDB taxonomy): domain Bacteria; phylum Nitrospirota; class Nitrospiria; order Nitrospirales; family Nitrospiraceae; genus Palsa-1315. The sequence goes on along the minus strand of DATNCR010000098.1, from coordinate 10,063 downwards.
CAAGCCGACGACTTCCCATCATCGCCATGACCGCGAACACCATGCAAGGGGACCGGAAGAAATGTCTCGAGGCAGGCATGGACGATTATATCCCCAAGCCGGTGAAGCTGGAGCACCTCAAGGCGGTGCTCGCCCAATGGCTTTCCGGCCAGCCACTGTCTCATGAGCAAAAGGAACCGGTGTCGCAGGAACAACACGAATCGGTCCCTGAGTGCATAGACTCCACAGTCTTAACCGAATTACGCGAACTCGATAGCTCCTGTGGCCTCCTGTCCACGCTGATCACAAATTTTTTGAATGACGTTCCCACCCGTCTAGCCGGCTTACAGGCCGCGCTCCAGGAGGGTGATGCCGGCGCATTGGCGCGAGTCGCGCACGAGTTGAATGGCTCCAGCGGCAACCTGGGTATACGGCACATGCGCCAGCTCTGTGTCGAGCTCCAAGCGCTTGGGAAAACCAAGGACCTCAGCAAGGCCGGGGCGCTACTCGCACAGCTGGTGAGTGAATTCGAGTTGGTGCGCCAGCGTCTGATGGCTGAGCATGCGACGATCACACATGACACGCTTGCCGATGAAACATAAGAAGGTGAGACATGCATATGGATAAAAAGACCATTCTGATCGTCGATGATCGTGTTGATACCCACATTTGCCGGATACTTCGCGTGCACATACGATGAATCCTAAATCATTGAGTCGAAAAGACGCTCTTTGCGCCCTGCCCGCGAACCAACGTGAACGGGGCATGATCATCGATCCTGCATTGGACGCGATCCTGATCATGGACGATCGGGGATTCATCACCGACTGGAATCCGCAAGCCACCGAGCTGTTCGGGCGGTCCAAATCCGACGTGGTGGGCCACTCTATGCCTGAGACCCTCGTGCCGGCGCCACTACGCGAGGAGTTTCACCGAGGGCTCCAGCGGTTTGGTTTGGACGGGGAATGGGGAGTCCTGAATCGACGAGTCGAGATTGCAGCCCTTCACCAGGACGGTCATGAATTTCCGATTGAGTTGACTATTATCCCGTTGCTAAACGAAGGAGTGCGTTCTTTTAGCGTGTTTGTGCGAGATCTGTCTGGACAAAAATCAGCGGAATACACCTTGCAGCGTGAAACCAGCTTTGTCGAATTGTTGCAGCGCGTGGCGATCGCAGCGAATGAGGCGCAGTCCGTGGAGCGGGCGTTGCAGTTCACCCTCGAGCAGGTCTGTCGGTATACCGGCTGGCCGGTGGGACACGTCTATCTTCGTGACAGAGCGGAGGAAGACTTGCTTCAGCCTACCACGCTCTGGCATCTCAATCGGCCTGAGCGATTTGAGACCTTTCGCCGCATTACGGAAGGCACAAGGTTTCCTCGCGGGAGCGGGTTGCCCGGTCGCGTCCTGGAATCAAGCACGGCGGCCTGGATTCCTGATGTCACGAAAGACGTGAACTTCCCACGCGCTCAGCATGCGAAGGACATTGGAGTAAAGGGCGGGTTTGCCTTTCCCATTGTCGTGGGAGGGACGGTCGCCGGGGTGTTGGAGTTCTTCTCGGAGCAGGAGGCCCAACCAGACGTTCGGCTGTTGGAAATCATGCAGGTGATCGGGACACAGCTTGGGCGCGTCATCGAGCGGGACAAGGCTGATCAGGCGTTGAGGCAGGCCAAGGAGCTTGCAGAAACCGCGAATCGGGCCAAGAGTGAATTTCTCGCCAATATGAGCCACGAGATTCGGACGCCGATGAACGGGATCCTGGGGATGACCCAGATGATGTTGCAGACGCCGCTGAACGAACAGCAGCGTCGTTATGTTGATATTGCCTATCGATCAGGGAGCGGGTTGCTCCAGATTATCAACGACCTCTTGGATTTCTCAAAGATCGAAGCTGGGAAGGTGGAGCTGGAACGCATTCGATTCGAGACGCGGCGACCGTTCGAGGATGTGATTGACCTCTTCCTGGAGCGCGCGAAGGACAAAAACCTCGAGTTGGCCTGTACGATGGATGCAGCCGTTCCGGCCCAGCTTGAGGGAGACCCGCTCCGTCTGCGGCAAGTCGTGACCAACCTCGTGAATAATGCCATTAAGTTTACTGAACGCGGCAAAGTTGTCGTGGGGGTCTGCGTGGCAGAGCAGACCGCAGATTCCTGTGTGCTTCGGTGTGATGTGTGCGACACCGGTGTGGGAGTCGCTCCGTCGGTCCGAGGATCAATTTTTGAGGCCTTCGCACAAGGTGATAGCTCGACGACACGAAAATATGGCGGGACGGGATTGGGTCTTTCGATCGTCAGACGATTGGTCGATCTCATGGGGGGGACGGTTGGGGTGGATAGCACGGTGGGCCAAGGAGCGACGTTTTGGTTTACGGTTCGGTTTGGCAGGATTGCCGATACACCGTTGGCTCCTCTGGATGAGGCAACGAGGCCTCCAGTGCAAGGAGTCGTGTGTCTGAGTGCGCAGGCGATGAATCGTGTGCATGTCGGAGAACAAGCCCCAGCACAACAACCAGAAGCCTGTTCTCTCCCAGACATGGCGATGACTGCGTCGGATGTTGGTGGCCGGATCTTGGTGGCCGAAGACAATCCAGTCAACCACGAGGTTGCGCTCGCCATGCTGGAGTCGTTGGGGTGTCGAGTGGATGGTGTGTGCACTGGGCAGGAGGCCGTTGAGGCCGCTTCGCGAGTCCCCTATGACCTGATTCTCATGGATTGCCAAATGCCAGGGATGGACGGCTATGCGGCGACCCGCTCGATTCGCCGCAACGAGCGACAGGGTGCGAGACGCATTCCGATTGTTGCCCTCACGGCTCATGCCTCGAAGGGAGATCGGGCGATGTGTCTTGCGGCTGGGATGGACGACTACCTCAGTAAACCCTATACGCACCAGAAGCTTCAAGCCATCGTACAGCGATGGCTGTCGATGTCTCTCTCCACGGCTCCTTCCTTGTCCGAAGGGCTTCGACAAGGAACATCTGTCCCGTCCGTTCCCCCGTATTCCGGAGGGCCTGTAATCCTGGATTCTCGCGCAGTCGACGCCATTCGGGCGCTCCAGCGCAAGGGCCGGCCGGACTTCCTTGCCCGATTGATTGAGAAGTATGTCACAGCGTCAACGGAGCACATGGTGTCGATCCGACGTGCAGTAGCATCCGGAGACGCCATGGCGCTCTGGCAAGCGGCCCATGCATTGAAGTCAAGCAGTGGCATGATGGGGGCGTCCATCTTCGCGGAGTTGTGTCATGAACTGGAGATGTTAGGACGGGCTGCGACCCTCGATGGGGTCCCTGAAGTGCTGCGTAAGCTGGAAGCATCTTATCCGAGCGTATGCGCGGCTCTGGAAGGAGAGGCGGGCAAATCGCAGTGATATGGAACCTCAAGTAGAACGAACGGCATCGCGGGTGCTTGTCGTCGATGACGACGCAGTTGTCAGAATGCTTGTGAGCGAGGCACTCAGACAGTCTGGGCTTGAGGTCTGCGAGGCGGAAAGCGGGGCACAGGCGTTGGTGCTATTTGCGGCCTCAAGACCGGATCTCGTGGTCCTAGACGTCATGATGCCAGGGCTCGATGGGTTTGCCATCTGTACGAAGTTGCGCGGGTGCATCGGAGGCAGCCGCGTGCCCATTCTGATCATGACGGGACTCGACGATCCAGAGTCGATCGCCCGTGCCTATGAACAGGGCGCGACGGATTTTATCACGAAGCCGATTAATCCGATGATCTTGAGTAATCGTGTGCGATATATGCTGCGCGGCAGCCACACCTTGGATGCGTTGCTCAGAAGCGAGGCGAGGCTTGCCTTTGCGCAACGAATCGCCAAAATTGGCAATTGGGAATGGCGTCCGGACACGAATCAGTTTACGGCGTCATCTGAGCTCTGTCGTCTGGTGGGTGTTCGACCGGAGGATTTTGGTGGAACATTTGATGCGTTTCTCCATCTCGTGCATCCGGAAGATCGGGACCGTGTGGAGGAGGCACTGAAGGGTATTTTGACCAGGCGAGTCACGTGCAATATCGACCATCGTCTTGTTCTGCCGAACGGCATGGATGTGACGGTCAATCTCCAGGCGGAGGCCGTGTTAGATGACCAAATGAGATCGCTGTCCATCCTCGGGACGGCTCAAGACATCACCGATCGGAAACAGTCTGAGCAAGAGATTCATCGTCTGGCGTATTTCGACAGCCTGACGGGACTGCCGAACCGGATATTGTTCAAAGATCGGCTGACGCAGGCCCTCGTGCATGCCCACCGCTACCGCACCACGCTGGCCACCCTTTTTTTGGACTTGGATCGCTTTAAGGTTATTAACGATACATTGGGCCACAATATCGGCGACTTGGTGCTGAAGAGTGTGGCCGAGCGTCTAGCTGAATCCGTGCGGCACAGTGATTCCGTCTGCCGGTCTGCGGGAGAGCCGGAGAATCATTCACTGGCACGATTGGGCGGCGATGAGTTTACGGTGCTGCTCACGAATTTGCGTGAGGTGCAGGATGCCGGAAAAGTGGCGCGCCGAATTGTGGAGTCGCTCGCGCAATCCTTCTTGATCGAAGGGCGAGAAATCTTCGTCACGGTCAGTGTGGGGATCGCGATCTTTCCGGATGATGGAGACTCGGTCGATGCCTTGCTGAAGAATGCGGACAGCGCCATGTATCACGCCAAGGAACATGGCCGTAATAATGCTCAGTTCTATTCCAATACCTTTAATGCCGCCGCGCATGAGCGGCTGAACTTGGAAGGAGAACTCCGCCATGCCCTCGCACGAGAAGAGTTCGTGGTGTATTACCAGCCACAAATCGATCTGCAGACAAACAAGGTTGTCGGTGGGGAGGCCCTGGTGCGGTGGCAGCATCCCCAGCGGGGACTCTTGCCTCCAGCGGTGTTTCTGCCCGCCGCCATCGATACAGGCCTGATTAGAGCGATCGATGAGTGGGTGTTGCGAACAGCGTGTCGACACAATCAGGCATGGCAGCTGCGCGGCAGGATGCCGGTGCATATTTCTGTCAATCTCTCTCACTCGTTATTCCACAGCAAGACATTGCTGTCTGTCGTGGAAGAAGCCCTCAGTCAGACGGGGTTGATTCCGGCTTGCCTGAAGTTAGAACTGACAGAATCGATTGTCATGCGCAATGTTGACGCGTCAATCGTCATGTTGACCACGTTGAAGGCAATGGGGGTGCAGCTCTCTATCGACGATTTTGGCACCGGCTATTCCTCGCTCAGCTATCTGCAGCGTTTGCCCATTAACATGGTGAAGATCGATCAATCCTTTATCCAGGAAATCCTGACGCAGGCCAGCCCATCCCCGATTGTGCGGGCGATTATCGCCATGGCTCATAGCCTCAATCTCTTGGTGCTCGCCGAAGGGGTCGAGCAGGAGGCCCAGCGGATGCTGTTACTCGAAGAGGGATGTGATCAGGCTCAAGGCTATCTCTTCGGTCGGCCGATGCCGGAAGAGGCATTTGCCGCGTTGCTTCCCCTGTTCCATCTACATATACAAAAAGCCGGTTGATTTCAGGATGACCTCGGGGTCCTAAAATGGCTCTTCGGACGTTGTCCGGGGAAAAGACCATCATGATAATTGCTCACCGCTTGACTACCGTGAAAGATTGCGATGTCATCTACCTCATGGAGAACGGCCAAATCATCGGTCAAGGCACCTATGATGAGCGGGTGGAATCCTCCGCGTGGTTTAAGGCGGCAACCCGGACAGGAACCTGACAGCAATGAGCAATAAAGGACGGGCTCGTAGCCTGACGAGCTCCCCATCATCGCTGTCTCAACCCTCCAATACTCCATGGTCGCAGAGCGGGCAGTGCTTCGCGTCTTTCAGGCGCTCGACATGCTTGTGGGTATCGAAGCATAGCTCTTGGACTTGATCGTGAGCCGTAGCGAACAAACTCAGGTCGCTATGAACCCCCGCTTTCATTCGTCTGGCAGTTCTAGCCTTGTTGTAAGGCCTAAATCAGGAATTTTTCATCCGCATTCAGTTGTCAGTCTGTGTGAGGGGAGGGAAGGACCTCCTCCAATGCCGACCCAAGTTGATCCAGCGAAAATGCCTTCTGAATAAAGGCCGTGGCGCCCTGGTTCAGAATCTCTTGCTCAATCTCTTCTGTGCTGTATCCACTAAAAACTACGACCGGTAGGTTGGGGTGTAGTATCCGCAATTGCTGCAGTATGCTGCGACCGTCTATTCCAGGCATATTCAGGTCCAAGACGACAGCATCAGGAGTTCGCCGGTGACATAACGTCAACCCTGCCCCACCATTGCCTGCCAAAATAACTTCATATCCTCTTTCCTCTAGGACGGCAACTAGGAGGCCCCGGTCGCGGGCATCATCGTCTATGACTAGAATCTTCGTCATGTGAGCAGATCCGCTATTTGATTAATCTGCGGTCTCATCCTCTTTCTACCGCATCCACTCCTGATTGGCGCGCCCCGCCCGTCTCAGCTCATCCCTACAACATGGGTGAACTCATCAAATGAGACGTCAAGGTCACGATGGAGCAACCCATCATGTCAGTGGAAGAAGCGACGATCCATCATTTTCTGCTTTCATTATCTGCATCTGCTACCACGCTGCTGCCAGGACACGACAAACCACCTCCCAAGTGCGCATTGGCGCCCCTCATCGAATGTCTAAGCGTGTACCAGAGCTGTCGAATCCCGCACCACATGCGAGCTATCGCGAGGGAGTTGGGTATTGGGAACTGCACGGTTCAGCGCATCGTGTCAGCGTAGTTCGGCTGGGCCTCACGTAGCCTGACCTGGCGTGAGACCAGCCCGTCAGAGCCTATGGCGCTGGTCTGGTTGCTGCTGGTCTCCGACCTGCATCTCTGATCTCGGGCCACCCCAGGGGGGAACAGCCCGTCCTATTGTAGGTCGATATACCCCGCATATTTTTTGGTGGAAATTATTTTACTGCCAACCTAGTTATTCACTCCAACTGGTGTTTGACACAATTACCCGCTGGCGTGAATGTTCGCATCGCACGGAGACGCCAACATATGAGTTTGAGGAACACGACGCCGATTCTTCGGATCTTCAACGAAGCCAAGGCAAGGGAGTTCTATGTAGATTTCCTCGGCTTCAAGGTAGACTGGGAACACCGGTTCGAGCCAGACCTCCCCTTATACATGCAGGTATCGAGGGATCGTTGTGTGCTCCATCTGTCAGAACATCATGGCGACTGCAGTCCCGGTGCGGCGATACGGATTGAAAGCAGTAACCTCGATGCTTTCCATGTCGAGTTGACAGCAAAGCAATACAAGTACGCTCGGCCAGGAATCGAGAATATGCCATGGGGTACGAGGGATATGTCTGTGAATGATCCATTCGGGAATAGACTAACGTTCACAAGCGCCATCAGCCACGGCTAACACGCGCCCACCTTGGCGAGGAGAGGCGCGGTCTTCCACAGTCTGAGTGAACCGTCTCACCACGTCCGCGCCACAGTCCATGCAGAGAAAGTGCTTCGTTGAACGCTTGGGGTCGATCCGTTCCACGAAGAGGTAGTGATGGAGACACGTGAGGGTACCGGCTCGCGCCTTCCAGGTTCTGCGCAATGCAACGGCTTCTGCTCTTGTCATCATGAGCGTGTCCTCGCCTGTATCACAATTTCCGAGCGGTCCTTGTGAACGCACCGGAGTTATACAGGTATAGGGCCATCATCCCGACTAGAAGCGAGAGCATGATCGAGATAAAGGCCATTAGATTCGTCGAAAGAAACATGAATGGATAGTAGAGCATAATCACACTCCTCTCTATTGCCCGTCCTCTTGAGGAGGGGCATCGTCCTATCGCCTGCATTAGCAGACCAAAGACAGACACTCTCTCAGAGAAACCTATGAAATCAGAATGAAGGAGACTGGAGAATCGATCACGCTCTGAAGGATTGGGAAGCGCAAGAGATGGGACAGTCAGCGGGCTTTATACCTCGCCCCTTCACCCTGGGCGCTATAGGGTCAGAAGTCAAGCAATACTAATAATGACAGGGTATGGCAGGTGCGATGAGAGAGGGAGAGAAGAAAGTGGGATGTTAGATTGACTGGTATCGGTCTTCTTTCGGCATCTGTCCCACAAACGCCACCGCACGCTGAATGGCTTTATCCAAGTCCTCGCCCGACGTGAACTTTTTAGCCAAACACGTGTACGCCCCACTTTGTTTGGCTAACTCCCACACGCCACGATGTGTGATCAGTGTAAGGACGATCACCGCAGTCTGGGGTCTGCTCGCGATTGGGACTAATTCGACGAGTGTCTTGAAGCCCCCTTGATCAGGGAGTGACAATTCAAGCACCACGCAATCAATGCGCCGAGACCGATAAAGTGCCAGCCCTGACTCACTATCCGGCGCTTCAATGATCTCATACTCAGCGGAGCAACGCTTCAGTTGTTCTGCCCAATAAGCGCGCTGGTTCTGGCTGGCATCAATGAGGAGGATGGATGTAGAGCGAGCTTCGGAGGTCGGAGTCATTGCCTGGTATTCCCGGCTTGAAATACATTGGGGGCGATTTTACCTCTTATTGAGGGCCGATGTCTGTAGGCGATTGCTGACACCGCTACCTAGGGCATCGCACATACCCCCGCCTTGAGACCATCCAGGCAATCTCTGACCAACAACAGCACTATCCCCGCAACATCCCACCAATCCCTGCAGAGTTAACGGCGCGTTTCCTTCCGCGCCGATAACCCCAGCGCCATGTCATGTTCCAATTTACAAGAATATGTTGACCGAGAGCACCAGAGTTTACACCTGGCGGTCCTTCGACTTACAACAACTGTTGATTGCATGAAGGCAAAACAAAGGCCCGACCCCTTTCCGGGTCGAGCCTTTTACTTCAGATTCCGCAGGTCACACTGGTGGGTCTCTTACAGTGTTTCCAAGACGGTTTTCTAAAGCAGTCATCACCTCTACTAGATCCCTAACATAGGGCCTTCTCGGGAAAAGCCTAGCGGAGGAACCATGCCTGCGGACCGCCGGGATGGGTGGATACCTAGGGTACATCGCGAAACAAACAAGGCAAGTTACTAGGCCCACGTCTGAGCTGTCTCATGTTAGATGGAAGGTAGATGGACGGGTGTTTCACCTACAGATGTCATCTGTCACATGTTCAGAAAGAGGTGGGTCATGCTTAGTATGAATGGGATTATCGTCCTTGAACTTCTTCTTGGTGCGGCCTTGATGGGTCTGTTATTCACGTCATTCGCAGATACGGAACTCATTGCTGATCCATCGTCGAAGTCGAACCAGGAGCCGGAGTCTGATAGCGTTGGGGCTACGATGAAGCCGGGCCTGGCACACACCGAGATTTCTCGCCAGATGTACATGAGCGTTTTAGCGGGAGACTACTATTGGGCGAAAGCGACAGGCACGAGCTAGCAGGGATACTCATTGGGACTCAACAGGGCTTGGGCCGCGCAGCCTAACTAAATAGGAGGTTCATATCGATTCACAAAAAGGAGGGCACATGTCGACCTTTTTCGTGACATCCATAGACGTCAACGTGCCGGTACGGACTGCCTACAACCAATGGACCCAGTTTAAGGACTTTCCGCTCTTCCTGGAAGGGTTGAAAGAGTTGCATCAGCTAGATGATAGACATCTGCACTGGAAAGCGGAGATTGGAGGTAAGGAACAAGAGGGGGACGTAGAGATCATAGAGCAGACGCCTGACCAGCGAATTGCCTGGAGGAATCAAGTGGGCGCGATCATCAATGGAGGCGTCGTGTCATTCCAACAGCTTTCAGATAGCAGGTCAAAGGTCTTGCTGCAATTGACGTATAACCCTGAGGATGTCGTCACACATGTCGGAGGTGCAAACGGAATGGTGTCTTCGCACGTGCAGAGAGATCTGGAACGATTTAAGTCCTTCATCGAGTCGGGGGGTCGGGAAAGCGGCGGCAAGCGTGCGGGTAGGGGGAAGGCCCATATCGGCGACAAGGCCGACGTCACTGTACAGCAGCGCGATGGATAAATGAGGCGCTCAGAATGACAGCGCATCGATCGCTCGACGCCGCAGCAGACGGAGATGCAGTGGCAGGTGACAATTCTTGGGGTCGTGCAGGATCACGAACGCCACGACACACTGC
>DATNCR010000083.1:0-2796 GCA_035607135.1 Nitrospiraceae bacterium | reverse complement strand
TCTGCTACGGCAGGGTGACTGACCAGCGCGCTTTCCACTTCCGCGGTCCCGAGCCGGTTGCCGGCTACTTTGATCACATCATCGGCACGACCCATGAACCACATATACCCGTCTGCATCTTTGTGGCACACGTCGCCGGCGGTGTAGCAATTCGGGATCGTGTTCCAATAGGTCTTGTAACGTTCGGGATCTTTATAGATGGTCCGCATCATCGAAGGCCAGGGCTTTTTGATGACGGCAAGGCCGCCGGCGTTGACCGGGAGGCTGTTGCCTTTGCTGTCCACTACGTCGGCTTCGATACCTAGAAACGGTCTGGTCGCGGACCCTGGCTTCAAGGGGACTGTCGGCAGGGGCGTAATCAGGATGGCCCCAGTCTCGGTTTGCCACCAGGTGTCCATGATCGGTTTGTCCCCACCAGCTGCGCGATGGAACCATTCCCAGGCTTCCGGATTGATCGGTTCGCCGACGCTTCCCAGGATGCGGAGACTGGCGAGATCATATTTCTTGGGCCAGGCTTCTCCGTAGCGCATGAGCAGACGAATGGCGGTCGGGGTCGTATAGAAAATCGAGACGCCGTAGCGTTCGATCAAATCCCACCAGCGTCCCGGGTTCGGATAATCCGGCTTGCCTTCAGCTGTAAGGATCGTGGCGCCATTGAGGAGAGGGCCGTACACAATATAACTGTGGCCGGTGACCCAACCTGGGTCGGCGACACAGAAGTAGACATCGTCTTCTTTGAGGTCAAAGACGTATTTCGTGGTGATGTAGGTCCCGACCATATAGCCGCCGTGGACATGAACCACGCCTTTGGGTTTCCCGGTGGTGCCGGATGTATAGAGGATGTAGAGCGGATGTTCTGCATCCAGATGCGCGGCTTCACACAGGGCCTTCTCGTCTTTCAGCCAGTCGTGCCAATCGATCTCCTTCGGCGTGGACAATGCGACTCCCGGAGTCTGACGCCGTAAAACGACGACATGCTCGACAGTGGGAGAAGTGGCCACGGCCTGGTCGACCACCGACTTGAGGTTGAGGGATTTTCCTCTGTCAAACCCAACATCGGCGGTGATGATCAGTTTCGCTTCGGCATCCTGAATGCGGCTCGCGAGGGCCGGGGCGCTGAATCCGGAATAGACCACACTATGAATGACACCGATGCGGGCGCATGCAAGCATGGCGACGATCTGTTCGGGAACTTTCGGAAGGTAGATGGTGACCCGGTCTCCCTTCGTGAGCCCAAGTTTCTTGAGCGCATTCGCGCAACGATTGACCTGTCGGTAGAGCTCGGCGTAGGTGATGACCCGTTCTTGGTCGTTCTCGCCAATCCAGATGATGGCGACCTTGTTCTTGCGCCAGGTTTTGACATGACGGTCCAGACAGTTATACGTCATATTGCACGTGGCGCCGACGAACCACTTCGCCCAGGGATAGTTCCATTCCAGAACTTTGGTCCAGGGAGAGAACCACTCAAGCTCTTTGGCGACGTCGCTCCAGAAACCTTCAGGGTCGGCAATCGATTTTTTATAGGCGCTATCGTAGTCCTGGATATACGCCACGGCTTTGGTCCGAGCGCTCGGCTGATACACTCGACTTTCCTTAAGGAGGGTATCGATATTCTCTGTCATGGGTTGATGACTCCTTCAGGTCGAAGTGGGAAGCAAACCCTCGGCATTATGCTGGAGGCATGGGGAGGAACTCTACCATACCTTGGTACGGGAGTGGGAGTATACGGGTGGACATTGTGGTCTGCGGCTGCGCTCAACCCTCTGTCTACGGTTTCTTGACAGTCGCTCAGAGGCCAGAGTAGGGTGAATTTATTACGCGTCACGCACTGAGGCCTGTCCAGTTTATGTCGCGAATCTTGCATCGACCATCTCGACCCTTCCTGATCGTGGGTCTTGTCGGTTCCATGCTGGCGATGTGTTGTCCGCAATGGGTGTCTGCGCAGCTGGGGAAGCCGGAAGGACTGTATTACAAGTCGTGGGCCATTGTGATCGGAGTGGAGAACTATCTTCTCGCCCCTCACATTCCTGGCGCGATTGAGGACGCCAAAGCAGTGGCCCAGACGTTCCGCCAACTGGGCTTCGAAGAGGTCATTGAACTCTACGACAAGGATGCGAGTGCTCGCCGTCTTCAGCAGACGCTCTCGGATTTTTTGCCTCGCAAGGTCGGTCGATACGATCGCCTTGTGGTCTATTTTGTCGGACATGCCGGTGTCACGCAGGATCTCGCCGGCCAAGACCTCGGGTATCTCGTCCCCTGGGATGCGCAGCCGGGGAATGTATCCAAGTCGGTGACGTTTGAGCAGCTGAAAGAGTTCAGCCGGCGTAGCGCATCCAAACATACCCTCTTTCTCTTAAATGCTGCGGTTCGCGGGTGGGAGGTGAGTACTGCTCAGCCACTGTCTCTCGAAGGGCGATTGGCTCCGGAAGATGATACAGAGCGGCGAGCGGTGCAAGTGTTGACGGCGGGCGATAAGGGTGAACTGTTAAGTCAGGAGAACGGGAAGAGTCTCTTCGTGCAAGTACTGCTGAACGGGCTGAACGGCATGGCGGATCGCGATAAGAATGGTTGGCTCATGGCCTCGGAGATCGGAGACTATGTGAAAGAACAAGTATTGAAACGTTCGAAGGGCGCCCAGCATCCCCTCTTTGTACAGCTTGAAGGGGAAGGGGATACGGTGTTGATCGAGGGGCGAAAGGCCGCCTTTACTATGGGGACAGAGCCTCAGTCTCCGGCTCAACGACGACATGCTGCAAAGACACAGTATGAACAGGCCTTTGTGCTTCTCCAAAACGG
>DATNCR010000064.1:0-7570 GCA_035607135.1 Nitrospiraceae bacterium | reverse complement strand
CTCTTCACCAATCAGGAGCACCCCGTCGGTATGAATTTCTCCGTCGAGGTATCCATCAATTCTCACGGTGCCAGTATAGGTGATGGTGCCCTTGAATTCGACGCCCTTTCCCACAAAGGCGCTGATGTCCCCAGTCCCCTCGGGTATTGCTGAATTGGCTGTAACCATAGTGACCTCTTCGCCTTCCTGCTCGCTTGAGCTCTTCTCTTCCTTTTTTTCCTGCCCCCACATGAACGCGTCTCCCCGAGTCGGTGACTCCACTATATCCGGTATGGCCTTGATGCGATAAGGGAAATAGTCAATCAGAATGGATATGGTCACGAATACGTAGAAGCAACAAGTATGCCTCCAACTCTCAAGGTTTCTGCGAGCCAAAAATCGGTATGGATTAATTCAGAAGTGTTTCGAGAATCCCGTCGAGTTCAGGAGGAGAGAAGTAGTGAATGATGATTTTCCCGCCACGTCTTCCCTTGTGAATCATGACTTTAGTACCCAATCGTTTTTGCAATCGTTCTTCAACATCAGACCAGGGTGTTCGCCGTAATTCCTTTGCCCCTCGCTTCTTTGCGGTCGGTGATGATTCTATGAATTTTTCCGTTTCTCTCACTGATAACGCTCTTGAGATCACGAGTTTGGCGACCCTCAGCTGTTCATTCGGCTCAGAAAGACCGAGAATAACCTTCGCATGTCCCATGGAGAGCTGATTCGTTTCAATCATCTGCTGGATTTCTGAAGGAAAATGTATAAGCCGTACGACATTGGCGATCGATGATCGCTCACAACCGACTCTCTGCGCAATTATGTCCTGAGTCAGTCCAAATTCGTTCATCATCCGATGGTACGCTCTGGCCATTTCCATGGGATTGAGATCCGCTCGCTGAAGATTTTCTACCAGGGCCAGGACGACTGATTCTTCGTCTCCACAATTACGGATGACGGCCTGAATCGTTTCTAGTCCTGCCTCTTTCGCCGCCCGCCAGCGCCGTTCACCGGAAATGAGTTCGTATATACCGTCGCCCTTGCGTCGCACCAAAACTGGTTGTAGCAATCCGCTTGTTTTCAATGAAGCGGTGAGTTCTGCCAGCCCTTGAGGAGAAAACGTCTGTCTGGGCTGATATCGACTCGGTACAATCGCATCGACCCGCAGATGTTGAGTGTCTGAGAATTCTGGTATCGCTGTGACCTTGGTGGCAGGCAGTAGTGCGTCAAGTCCTCTACCGAGCGCTTTTTTCTCCATGACTCTCAAACTCCTTGGCTAAAGACAAATAGGCCTGAGATCCTGACGATGCAACGTTATACAACATAGCCGGACGTCCGTAGCTTGGGGCCTCGGCGAGTGTGACATTACGAGGGATCATAGTGCTGTAGACGATGTCTTTGAAATGCTCGCGAACTTGCTCAACGACCTGGCGCGCCAACGTATTCCTCGCATCGAACATTGTCAAGACGATCCCTTCCAACCGGAGCTCCTGATTAAAGGACTGCCGAACTCGATCGATGTTTCCGACCAGCCGACTTAATCCTTCCATGGCATAGTACTCACATTGAACCGGGACCAAAATGCTACGAGCTGCGACAAGCGCATTCACAGTCAGAATTCCCAATGTGGGAGGGCAATCGAGAAAAATCACATCGAATAACTGGTCCACATCCCGCAAGAAATTCCTGAGCAGGTTTTCTCGTTCTTCAACATTCACCAGCTCTATTTCAGCTCCTGACAAGTCAGCATTTGCCGGCAAAAGTGACAAACCGTTCACTTCGGTATTTTTCACCGCTTCATGAAAGTTTACATAGTTAATCAAGCAGTTGTATACAGTAATCTGTAAAGATCGTGGATCAATTCCTAGTCCGCTCGTCGCGTTCCCCTGCGGATCCATATCGACAAGTAACACACGCTTTCCGAGAAGTGCGACACCAGCAGCAAGATTAATCGCTGTGGTAGTTTTTCCGACACCACCCTTCTGATTCGCAATTGCTACAATCTTTGCCATATTTAAGAATGAACCTATATTTTATTCATATGGTCATTGAGTATGTTCCACGTGGAACATACTGATATGCGATCAGGTAAATACTAGCCATTTTTCTCCATCACGGTGATGACTCGAGTACCAAGTCCTTGCGGGAGAAGAAAAGCTGTTTCACTCACAAGATGAAAATCTTCTCCGATTTCCTCTCCTTTTATGGCCTCTGTTCGGTACAAAACGAGTTTCCCTTTCGACATCAGTAATGCAGGGATATATTTTCTGACTTCTTCATACTTCAATGCCCTTAATACAATAGTATCAATGACTTGGATAATCGGACGCCTGGTATTATATTGTTCGATGGTGCCAGCAAATGTCGACACATCGTGAAGCTTTAATAGACCAATTACTGAATTGAGAAAGGAACATTTTTTCTGAACTGGCTCCACTAAGACCACCCGCATGTCGGATCTCATGATTTTAAGAGGGATACCAGGAAATCCTCCACCAGATCCCACGTCGAGCACCCTACAATCTTGCGGGAAATTTGTTGCGGCAAGGGCGGCAAGGGAGTCAATGAAATGCTTGATGATGATTTCCTTTGGATCGATGATTGTTGTGAGATTGATGGATTTATTCCATTCAATGAGATGAGTGAGATAGCACATAAACTGCTCCGCATGGTCTTCTCCGATGGTCAGCCCAAGTTCCGCTACGGAGTTGATCGTGAGTTCGCGCAATTCCTGTTCATGTTCCACGTGGAACAATTACGTGAATCATCAGATGAGGTCAAGACATTATGGTATGAACAGGAAAAAACTCTGTGTCTACTCGTCTAGGTTGAAACTTGAAGGCGACTATCGTGATTGGAGCCGCCCTTGTATTTTTGAAGGGCTACAAGAAGAAGTGAAATTGCTGCCGGTGTGACTCCTGAAATTCTTGATGCCTGGCCAATAGATGCGGGCCGAACTTCCTTTAGTTTTTCTCGGACCTCTCGTGAGAATCCAGGAGTCCCATCGTAATTGAAGGCTATAGGAATAGCTTTGGTTTCGAGTTTTTTGAATCTCCCTATTTGTTGAAGTTGACGTTTGATGTACCCGGAATATTTGATCTGTAGCTCTATTTCATCCGCAGTCTCAATATCTTGCACGACGCTCATCTCTAGTGCTTCTAATAGAGTCTTATAGCTTGCCCCCTGGCGGCGTAAAAGTTGAGCAACGGTGCATGGCCCGGAGACCTCTGTAGTCTGGGTCTTTGCCAACCGTTCACGAACAGTTTCCGTGAGCCTTGGTCGAATCTCTTCGAGCCGTGCAATCTCAGATTCAATTGCTTGCTGTTTTACTTGGAACCTTGAATAGACTTCGTCGCAGATTAATCCGACATGCCGCCCAATATCAGTCAGCCGAAGATCAGCATTTCCGTGGCGCAACAACAGGCGATACTCTGCGCGTGATGTAAACATCCTATAGGGTTCACGCGCGTCTTTAGTAATGAGATCATCAATTAACACACCAATATAGGCTTGAGATCGGTCGAGTACTAAAGGTGCTTTATTTCGAATCTTTAATACTGCGTTGATCCCGGCCATCAGACCCTGTGCTGCTGCTTCCTCATATCCGGAGGTCCCATTGATCTGTCCAGCGTGGTATAGACCGACCAGAAGCTTTGTCTCCAGAGTCTGGTGCAGTTGCCGTGGAGGGAAATAGTCGTATTCGATCGCATAGCCGGGCTTGAGCATGAGGGCTTGCTCTAACCCGGGAATTGTCTTCAGCATTGCGGCTTGTACATCGACCGGTAGGCTGGTGGAAATTCCATTAGGGTAAAATTCTCGGCTATCCAATCCTTCAGGCTCGATAAAGATCTGATGACGTTCCTTGTCGGCAAAGCGCACGACTTTATCTTCAATCGACGGACAGTATCGCGGCCCCACCGACTCTATGATCCCGCTGTAAAGCGGCGACCGGTCAAGATTGCTCTGGATCAACTCGTGCGTCGCACGGTTGGTGTGGGTCAAGTGACAGGGTAGTTGCCGGTTTTCAATCCGGTCGGTCCGAGACGAAAATGGCGGCGGAGGATCGTCGCCCGGCTGCGGCACCATGAGGGAAAAATCGATGGTCGCTCCATCTAAACGAGGCGGCGTGCCGGTTTTGAGCCGACCCACTTCGAATCCGAGGTCGCGCATACAATCAGACAGGTGCTCGGCGGACGCCTCTCCGGCTCGTCCCGCAGGAAAATGATTCAGGCCGATATGGATAAGTCCCTTAAGGAATGTACCTGATGTCAGAATAACGGCTTTGGCCTGAATCTGATCACCGCGATCCGTCACCACGCCTGTCACCGCACCGGCATGCGTCAGCAAGCGATCGACCGTCCCTTCGCGGATCGTCAGCCCTACCTGACGGCTCAACGTGCGTTGCATGGCGTCTCGATACAGCTTCTTATCGCATTGGACGCGGAGGGCTCGGACTGCCGGTCCCTTGCTCGTATTGATGAAACGGAACTGGATGCCGGCTTGATCGGTGTTGCGTGCCATCTCCCCGCCTAGGGCATCGATCTCCTTGACCAGATGTCCTTTAGCGATTCCTCCAATCGCCGGGTTGCACGACATCTGCGCGATGCGGTCGTGATCCATCGTGAGCAGCAAGGTGTGCGCACCCATGCGTGCCGCGGTCAAAGCTGCCTCACAGCCGGCATGGCCCCCACCTACCACGATGACGTCAACCACCTGTCCCATCGTCAACCTTTCGCTACTTGCCGATACAGAACTCTGAAAAGATTCGTCCAAGAATCTCGTCTGTGGTAATGACGCCCGTAATTTCTCCAAGCGCGTCAGCCGCGGCCCGCACATCAATGGAAATCAGCTCGCCGGCCATGCCGCACTGCACAGACTCAAGGGCCTGACCCAAGGATTCGCGAGCCCTGCGCAATGCATCCCGATGTCGGACGTTTGTCACCGTAACGCCATCCACCGTATCCAACCCTCCGGACACCAGCTGAGCACGAAGAACTGCCTTCACAGTCTCAACTCCTAACCCCGTTTTTGCCGAAACCGCATATGTTGGATGGTCCGCCAGTGCTCTGTCAGTCTCCACTTCTTTGGCAAGATCCGCCTTATTCAGAACCACCACATGTTTGCGATCCCCGACAGCACTCAGGAGTTCACGATCATCGCTCGTGAGGGGCACGCTCCCATCAATCACCACCAACAGGAGGTCTGCCTCGTGCTGTGCGGCACGGGCTCGTTTGATCCCCTCCTGCTCAACGACATCCTCTGTTTTCCTCACTCCTGCTGTGTCAACCAAACGAATCATCACCCCGTCAAGATCGATGGACTCCTCAATGACGTCCCTCGTCGTGCCAGGAACGGCCGTCACAATTGCCCGCTCTTCCCTCAGAAATCGGTTCAGCAGGCTGGATTTTCCGACATTCGGGCGGCCAAGAATGACGACTCGTGCTCCTTCTCGCAAGATCCGCCCCTCCTGCGCCGTCGATTCCAGCTTCTGAACCACCGCACAGGCCTCTCCCACGATACGCACGAACTCATCCCGCTGAAGAAAGGAAATATCCTCATCCACAAAGTCGATTCCAGCCTCCACATGGGCCAAAACCGTCAGGAGAGCAGTCCGAGCCTGTTCCACCTCGCGAGCGAGATCGCCTCGCAGTTGCCGCTGAGCGATATTCAAGCCTGCGGACGATCTAGCCCTGATCGTATCAAGTACTGCTTCAGCCTGGGAAAGATCTAACCGTCCATTGAGGAAGGCTCGCTTCGTGAACTCTCCCGGCTCCGCCATCCGCGCACCGGACTCAAGACAGACCTTGCACACCATTCCCAGCACCAGCGCCCCGCCATGAGACTGAATTTCCACCACATCCTCTGCCGTAAATGATCGGGGGGCTTTCATATGGACCACCAATGCCTCGTCGAGCAGGCCTGGTAGAGGAGAGCCTGCCTGAACCTTCCCCGCCTTTTTCCCTTGTGATGCGGGAGTCACCAGATCTGCAAGGTGCAGTGTATGGGAGGGAATAGATGTGAGGGGCTGGCCTGATCGAAGGCGAACAACATGAGATGCGACAACAAGCGCCTGAGTGCCGCTCAGACGAACAATCCCAATGCCGCCCTCGCCTGCAGGGGTGGCAATGGCACAGATGGTATCGTCGAGTCCCCCTTGCATCATAATCCTTCTTCCGCGTCAAGATGCAGAGCAACCATTCACACGACAGGACTTCCACGGTCTGCACATGTCGGACAAGAGCAGGCCGTGCCTGCAGGATCGCTGAACGAAATTTGAGTAACGGGCGCGACGGGGGAGGGTTCGAGGCCTGAAGTGTGCCACTCTTGGAATTTCAAACTTCGGATCGCGCCTTGCTCGTACGTCTCGCATGTCCGCGACATGGTTTCTGGCGCCGACGAACTATTTCGGTACAGAGGTGCGGCGCCTTCCCTATACCAGCGGGTCTAAACTGTCACGGCAATATGCAGTACCGGGAGTCGCCTATGCGTTCGTGCTGCCGCTCTGCTCGGCCCTTGCTGAGATGAGCGCCTTGTCATGCAACAGAAACCGATCCGTGACCAACTGTTGGGTAATCGTCAGAATATTGTTCGTCATCCAATACAAGACAAGGCCCGCTGGGAAATTTATGAACAGGAATGTCATACCGATCGGGAGGACCAACATGATCTTTGCCTGTGTTGGATCCATCGTGTTGGGCGTGATTTTCTGTTGGATAAACATCGTCGCGCCCATGATGATCGGCAACACATAGAAGGGGTCCTGCACCGACAAATCGGTGACCCAGAGCATGAAGGGGGCTTGGCGCAAATCAATCGACATGTAGAGGACATTGAACAGGGCTATGAAGACCGGCATCTGCAGGAACATCGGGAGAATGCTCCCCAAGGGATTCACCTTTTGATCCCGATAGAGCTTCATAAGCTCCTTGTTCAATTTGTCACGATCACCCTTGTATTTCTCCTGAACCGCAGCAATCTTAGGTTGGATCGCCTTCATCATTTTCATCGACTTATAGCTTTTGTATTGCAACGGGACAAATATCAGCTTGATCCCTACCGTCAGCAGGATGATGGTAATCCCGTAATTAGGGATATAGTCATGAATAAATCTCAGCACATAAAAGATCGGCTTGGCGACCGCTTTCACAAAGGACCAGCTACCATAGATGAACCATCCGAAATCGATCATGTCCTCCAGGCCCACGTTCAACGATCGGAGCGTGTCATATTCCTTCGGACCTGCATACAGCTGAAGCGCAACCGAGGACGCGGCCGCTGAGGCGGGCATCCGCACCCCTGCCGTGATGACTTTTGGAGCTTCAGCCTTGACGAGAACGGCCTCACCCTGCTTCGGCATCATTACCGAAATAAAATATTTATCCTGTAAGGCGGCCCACTGAACCGACCCCTTCAGCTCAAGTTCCTTCTCCGGCGTGTCTTTATCTATTTTGTCGTCTACACGCGAAGCCGACCCGATCAGACCGATAAACCCATCTCCCCATTCCACGATGCCGAAGTTCGTACCCAACCCAATTTCATAGGGTTCGTTCACGCCATCCAAGGCGACCGCGACATCCACCACATAACTATC
>DATNCR010000009.1:0-14355 GCA_035607135.1 Nitrospiraceae bacterium | reverse complement strand
GATGTCGGCGCCAATCCCGTAGCTATCGCCGGCATTGAGTCGGGATGACGCGTTGACGAACACCGCGCTGGCATCCACTTCACGAGTAAACCGCATGGCCGACGTATAACTCGTGGTGGCGATGACCGCCGTCAGACAGGGTCCATGCGCCACAATGTGTGCCAAGGCTTCGTCCAAATTCGCGACCATTTTGACAACCAACACGGGGGCCTGGAATTGGGTACGCCAATCCTCCTCCTTTGCCGCAATGATCGAGGCATGCCCGGTCATTGCCATTTGCCCCATGAGGGCCAGTGTCTTCGGACAGGCCCGCACCTCGATTTTAAACTCTTCGAGCATCCGGTTGATCAACGGAGGCAGGAACTGTCGCCCAATCACCTGTTGCACGAGCAGCGTATCGAGCGAGTTCGCTGCCATGGCTTTCTGTACCTTGGAATTAATTGCCACGTTTTGGGCCATCGGCATGTCGGTGTCGGCGTCGACGTACATGTGCGTGAGTCCTCCGTCGTAGCAGAGCACCGGCATCTTCGCCTGTTCAATGACGGCTTTGCGGAGTCCTGCCCCACCACGCGGAATAATGGCATCGAGGCTTTTGCCTGACCGGATCAGTTCGACCGCGACTTCTTTTTCCGGACGTTCGATGATGATCCATGCACCGGCCGGCACCCCGTTCTGTTCCGCAGCTTCGCGCAGGCTGGTCCCGATTGCCTGCTGTGTCAGTCCCCACTCCGGAGCGCCACGGAAGACACACAGGTTACCCGATTTGAAGCAGAGCGCGATCGACTCCACCGTAATAAGCGGACTCAGTTCAGACACGACGCCGATCACCCCGATCGGGACACGGACTCGGCTGACTTGCAATCCGCCCAACCGTTCCCATCGTGAGGTGACTGCACCGACCGGATCCGGCAGATCTGCGATCAGGCGGAGTTGCTCAACCATTTCCTTGATATCATCCGCCGTCAGACGCAAGCGGGCCACAGCGGCCTTCATCCGGTCTTTCATGACGTCGGCTTCGAAGGACTTCCCGACCGCATCAACGTCCTTTTCGTTCGCCGCCAGAATCTTTTCTTGATCAGCTGCCAATCGATCCGCCATTGCCCGCAAGGATTTCTCTTTGATCGGGCCTGGCAACATGGCAAGATGACGCGCGATTTCACGACATTCTTTCAATAGCTTATCGATATAGAGTTTAACTGGAACTTCATGCATTATTCACCCGTGATCTGTACAGGATGACACGTGAGCCGTCTTCAGCAACAACTCTCTCGAGGACGTGACGCGACTATAGCACGCAGTTTTTTCTCGCGTAAAGCAGGGAAAGGACAACCGGACCATCATTCCTGCTCGCAGAGCCTCCACAATAAAACGATGGTCGCTCCAGGCATGCAGGGAATGACCGTCTGGCTGCGCTCTCTAGAAGAGACGCGAGCAAGCTCGGAAGGATCTCATGATATGCGGAACCTTACCGGGAGCACATCTCCCACACACAGAGAAAATTTGCTAGAATGCGCGAGGCTCACGATCGTGTGACGACCTCATGGATGTGTGATGATCGACCTGCGTAGCGACACAGTGACAAAACCCACCGAGGCCATGCGCCAGGCAATGGCACGCGCAGACGTGGGAGACGACGTCTACGGCGAAGATCCCACCGTCAATCGCCTCCAGGACATGGTGGCCATGATGTTTGGGAAAAAGGCGGCACTCTTCGTGCCGTCCGGCACGATGGCCAATCAACTCGCCATTCGCCTCCATACGCAACCGGGCCAAGAGGTCATCGTCGAAAGCAAATCCCATATCGTACGATATGAGCAAGGTGCTGCCGGAGCCCTGGCAGGCGTCCAACTCCATTGGGTCGTGGGCGCTCGGGGTCTGATTTCAGCCGAGCAGGTTGAGGCGGCTGTCCGTCCCAACGAACCGCATACGATTCAGACCGCACTGATCTGCCTTGAGAACACCCATAACAGCGGCGGCGGAACGATTTATCCGCTGGCCACGATTGAACGAATTCGCGCGGTGGCGAACACCCATGGCATCCCCATGCATTTGGATGGCGCACGGCTGTTCAATGCCATCGCCGCGACGACCTTGCCGCCAGGCTCCTACGCCCAGCATTTTGAAACCTTGTCGGTGTGTCTCTCTAAAGGACTCGGGGCGCCGGCAGGCTCCCTTCTCATGATGAATGATCTGACGCTCCTTGATAAGGCCAAGCGACTGCGCCGCATGTACGGGGGTGCGATGCGGCAGTCCGGCATCCTCGCAGCCGCCGGCATCTATGCACTCGAGCATCACATCGGGCGATTGAAGGTGGACCATGACCACGCGAAACAGCTCGCACGGCGACTCCAACAGATTCCGACAGTCAAGATCAACCCTCAAGATGTCGACACGAACATCGTCATCTTCGATGTCATCGGCCACCGTCTGACTCCTCCGGCGATCGTCGCCGCACTGAAGCAGGAGGGGGTCTTGATTAATGCGATCGGCGGCGCCAGTTTTCGGGCCGTCACTCATCTGAATATCTCCAGCGCCATGACGGAAGAAGCCT
This sequence comes from Nitrospiraceae bacterium, assembly GCA_035607135.1. Lineage (GTDB taxonomy): Bacteria > Nitrospirota > Nitrospiria > Nitrospirales > Nitrospiraceae > Palsa-1315. The sequence goes on along the minus strand of DATNCR010000009.1, from coordinate 11,804 downwards.
GCGAGATCTTTACACGTGTATTGGCGAACTAAGTCGTTCGCTCATTGACACCTCCCCCACTGAAATCTAGAATGCCGCGTAGTGGAGCAGCCATGCCGTTACACGTTGTGTCATTCCATCACATCAGCCGGATTCTTGGGGTCACCGACTCGCTCGGACTAAACCGCGAGTGGGTCGAAATTCCCTTGTCCCCAGAAAGCCCCGGTGCGGTCCGGCGATTAACCAATGGCAAATTGGAAATCGTCGTTGATGCGGACCAACCGTTCGAGGACTGGCTGAGAGCGCTCCCGAAACACATTCAGCTCATACAGGGGGCCTAATCATGGATAGCCCGGCCGCTCATCCTATTCCGACATCAGAAGAACTGAAGGCGGAACTCCTGGCGATGCCAGAACCGCCTGAACAACCGGACCCCATCGACGAACCGGGGTTCGAAGAGCTTGTCGCCCTGGCTGTGCGTCATGTCCGTGGCCGCCGCGGAGGCGATCTCGTCAGTGTAATCCTGGTGGGATCCAGCGTTCGACGCGCCATCACGACTCACAGCGACATCGATCTTATTGCCCTGGTCAAAGGACAGGCTGATGGCCACGAGATCGTCCGAGTCGCCGATCGTCTGGCCGACATTCGCTATCGCGGACATCAAGAGTTTGAGGAGGACCTTCCCTGTTCGCCGCGTCTTCCGTCTCTCTTGCGGAAGGCCCGCATCCTCTTCGATCACGAGAGCATCGCCGCGAGGCTCATCGAACGCGCCAACCAACGGTTCCGGCAGGGGCCACCACCGGTGAGCATCAACGAGCAGATTCGGATGAAAGCAGAGTGTTTCCATTGGCTGGGAAAAGCGCGGGATCTGGCAGACAGGCCGGCGACCGCGCAGTACCTACTCTCGATATTCTTTGATGACGTGATCAACGCGTTCTTCCGGCTACGGGGCTTCTGGCTGACCGCGCCCGGTGACGTGCCAAGGTTTATCGCCTCCCGCGATGCGGAGTTGGGTGACCTAGCCGGACGCTTCCTGACTGCAGCGACATTGCCGGAACGGCTCAACTTTGGCCGCGACCTTGCCGATACGCTCTTTAAGGACGTACCGAATCCTGCCAGAATCGACTGACAGGACTACGGGGTCAATGATCAGACCGCTGTCGTACGGGGCTCATCAGGCAATCCTCTTATGCAAGGCTGAATAGGTGAGAGGCTCTTCACAAGAAGTGTGATCCACACAATCTCATTCAGCTCTAACCGAATCAGAAGGAGTGAGTATGGAAATCGGATTTATTGGACTCGGAAAAATGGGAATGAACATGGTCACCCGGTTGCAACGTGACCGACATCGGGTGGTAGTCTATGATCGATCGGCGGATTTGATCAAGCAGGCCGAAGGTGTTGGTTGTGTTGGCGCCTCGTCGTTGGCCGATCTTGTCGGTCAGCTCAAGGCTCCGCGCGCGGTCTGGATCATGGTCCCATCCGGCGCACCGACAGAGGAGACCGTTCAAGCCGTCGCGGCACTGCTCAACCCGGGCGACACCGTGATCGATGGCGGCAACACCAGATTCCACGACGATGTTCGACGGGCCGCGGACCTCAAGAAGAAACAGCTTCATTATGTCGATGCCGGTACCAGCGGCGGTATTTGGGGGCTGAAGATCGGATACTGTTTGATGGTCGGTGGCGACGAGGCGCCGGTGAAAAATCTCGCGTCGGTCTTCACGACGCTGGCGCCGGAACAAGGCTGGTCCCACGTCGGGGGTGTCGGCGCTGGGCATTATGTGAAGATGGTGCATAACGGAATCGAGTACAGCATGATGCAGGGCTATGCGGAAGGTTTCGAGCTCATGTCGAAGAGCGACTATCGGCTCGACCTCGGAAAGATCGCAGACCTCTGGATGCACGGGAGTGTCGTCCGCTCCTGGCTCTTGGAATTGGCGGCAGGTGCCTTGAAAGACGATCCGAAGTTGGAACAACTGAAAGGCTATGTGCAGGATTCCGGGGAGGGACGCTGGATGATTGCCGATGCGATCGAGAAAGATGTCCCGGTCCCGACACTCGCGACGGCATTGTTCACTCGATTCCGATCGCGGCAAAGCGAATCCTTTGCGGAAAAGATGCTGGCTGCGTTGCGAAAAGCGTTTGGCGGCCATGCAGTCCGCCACTAGCACCCAAAACCTATGCCACCGAATAGTCCACGTATCGATATCAGCCCGTCACAGGAAACGATCCCCCCGGTCGAGCCCTGTACGCTGGTCATCTTCGGCGGGTCCGGTGATCTGGCACGTCGGCGTCTGATTCCTGCCCTCTACAACTTGCTTCTTGACGAACTCCTACCCTCGAGTTATGCGGTGATCGGACTGGGCCGCAAGTTGATGACCGACGAGGAGTTCCGGGCTACGGTACGTGACGGCATTGTGGCCCATTCCCGGCAGGCATTGACAGAGGACAAATGGAAAGACTTCTCGCCACACCTCTTTTACGTGTCGGGAGGAAACGATGACCCGAACACCTATGCCAAGCTGAAATCTCGGGCAGAAGAGGTTGAACGGAATTTTCAGTTGCCCGGCAACCGAATTTTCTATTTGAGCATCCCTCCCAGCTCATTTGCCCCCGTGTGCGAGGGGCTTGAGCAAGCAGGATTGGCGACGAAGCCGGGAGCTCATATGCCCTATGCCCGCATCATCGTGGAAAAACCGGTCGGCCACGATTTGGCTTCCGCCCAGGCCATCAACCTCGTGACGGGCCACGTGTTTGACGAATCGCAGATCTTCCGCATCGATCACTATCTGGGGAAGGAAACCGTTCAGAATCTCATGGTCGTCCGGTTTGCCAACAGCATCTTCGAGCCGATTTGGAACCACAAATACATCGATCATGTCCAGATTACGGTGAGCGAAACGGAAGGCGTCGGGACCAGGGCCAGCTATTATGAAGAAGCCGGTGCCTTGCGCGACATGGTGCAGAACCACATGCTGCAGCTGCTCTGCCTGGTCGCGATGGAGCCCCCCTACTCGCTCGATCCGGATGTGGTGCGCAATGCCAAAATGGAAGTCCTTCGCTGCCTCAGACCAATCACTGATCAGGATGTCGAGGAGGTCACCGTCCGTGCCCAATACAGTGAAGGTATGGTGGCTAAGGGCAAGCCCATCCCCGGCTATCGTCGTGAGACCGGTATTCACCCAGACTCCACGACGGAAACTTTTGTCGCACTCAAATGCTTCGTAGAAAATTGGCGCTGGTCCGGCGTACCCTTCTACTTACGCACTGGGAAGGCCCTCCCCCATCGCGCCAGCGAGATCGCGGTCCAATTCAAGGACATTCCGCAAATCCTGTTCAACACGAATGTCCAGCAACCGCAACCGCCGAACGTGTTGGCCTTGCGCATTCAACCGGAGGAAGGACTCTCGCTTCGCATCGTCTCACGCGTGCCGGGAACTCGCGCGCAGACACACCCGGTGGAAATGGACTTTCAGTACAGCGACGTCTTCGGCCGCCCGTCGCCTGAAGCCTATGAGCGGTTGCTCTTGGACGTGATGGCCGGCGATGCCTCTCGATTTATGCGTCGCGACGCCGTTGAAGCTTCCTGGGCATGGATCACTAAGATTCTGGAAGGATGGCAACGGCAAGGGTTGCGGTGGTTGCCTGAATACCCGGCAGGAACCTGTGGGCCGGTCGAGGCCGATCGCCTCATTGAAAAGGATGGCCGGAGCTGGCGGACATTGTAGCGCTGGATGTCATGTCAGCCGTAACTGTTTGAAAATCTCCTCTCTGGTTCCTAGCCCGCCGATAAACCGTTCGAACTCTCCCTGGTGATAGAGGGCCAGGACCGGCAACGAGCGAATCTCCAATTCGGCTGGAATCTGAAAGTTCTCCTCGACGTTCATTTTCACGATCAGTACTTTCTCAGTGACATCGGACTCCAGCTTCTCAAGTTCACGCATCAGTGCTCGGCAACTCCCGCACCCTGGTTTCCAAAACTCCACGAGCACCGGCACACCGGCCTGTCTCACGACTTGATCGAAATCCCGATCCGTCACATCACGCATCATGACTTCCTCGTATCACAATCCGCTTGTCGGCGTTGCCGCAAACACTTCCTGATACAACCGCTCAGCAATCAGTCGATATCCAGCCGTGGTCAGATGCAGTCCGTCGTTAGAATATCGAGCCGCAAGTTGTTGTGTCTCGGGCTCTACCGTGGCGGCAAAGAGGTCGAAGGCTGCCAACCGTTTCGATTCGGCGTAGCGGACAATCAATCCGTTGAGCTGGTGCCGCCGATCGAGATGCTCTGCAAACCACAAACGCCCCTCTTCACTGTGGAGATCGTCACCCATTCTGATCGATGGAACAGTCACCGGTACCGGCATAATTCCAGCCGCTATGGCCAATTCATACATCTTGAGGAGGTTGCGCATAATGTCCGCCGGTGCTGCGTTCCATCCCAGGTCATTCGTGCCGCCAAGAATCACCACATGCGTCGGTTGGTGTACAAGCACAGCCGACCGAAATCGCATCGTCATTTCAGCGGTGAGTTCACCGCAGACACCGCTCACAGATACGCGCACGGCAGGCCCTGTCAACTCTTGCAGGAATTGTCCGTAGGGGGTCTCGCTGCCTTGGGGATTGTCGGCCGAGGGCGATTGAAATCCTGCCGTCAGGCTGTCTCCAAAACACACAATGTGGCCCGACGTCATCATCAAGATTAGACAGATTCTACCGGTCTGGCCAAGGGGTTCACAATGCCCTTGATTCCCTGTATGGCAAGCCATGAAATGACGCAATCATTCCTCGAGAATGACTGGTCAAGAGCCGCTATTTCCTTGACGATTCCACACCCCCAAGGTACGAGTAATGTCATGGAAGAGTTGGACACAGACGACTCCGCACTGCCAATTGCATCTGCAAAAGAGCCGGCCAATCCAGAGATGGCCTCCGTCAAGCGGGTCCTCACACTTTTGGATAAGACCGCGAAGTCCAGCCGGACCTATGGGACCACAAACCCCGTGGCGCAGAAGTTCTTCCAACAGTTATTCGAGGGCCTCACAACCCACCTCGCCACCTATTCCAAATTGGCGTTTCTTGTCCAACGCTCAGAGCTGTACTTCAATGGGGAAGTCGTCTATCGATCCGAGCAGGATTCGAGTAATGAAAGCGTCGCGTTCAAACTCTATGCAGACGGCATTCGAGAACTTGCATTCCTCGAAGGCCTTGCTGCAGAAGACCTCTCCTTCTTGCTCGACTCGCTGTGGGACAGCCTCGATCCCGAAGAAAGTGACGACGATATTGTCACCCGTCTGTGGTCCAAGAACCTCTCCACCATCACCTTGGTCACAGCTGAAGAAATCGCCAAAGCCTCCACGAGTGAGGATGTCTATTCGCAACCTGCTGCGGCCGGAGGGGAAGATGTCTTTTCTCTGCCTACGGCCGGGATGATGGAGGCACCGGAAACGAGCCTCAGAGAACTTCTTGATCGGGAGCAGGCTCGTGCACGGAAGGGAGGGGGCACAGGATTTGACGGAGGAGGTGGATCAGAAGCTGGAGATGGTGGGACATCGGTCGGAGAAGGAACCGGAGCAGGAAGCGAGACTGGAGATGGTGCAGGAGGAGGAACTGGAAGAGGGACCGGAGGGGGAGCCGGCCGACAGGCCAGCCGATTTCAGTCTGGTCATGTGGGCTACGAAGTCTCTGGCGAGGAGTTAGCCAGTTTGGCGAAAGAGGTGGAGGCTGAGCGCGTCAGGGATAACATCACATACCTCTTGGATATGCTCACTGCCATCCTGGCCTCGGAAAAATCTCCTGCGATCCTGACGAAGTTGTTCGACCTGTGGGGAAACATCCTGGACTCTTTGACAGCTCAGGGCAAATGGCTCGTCCTCGACAGCGTACTGGGACTGTTGCAAACCTCCTCTGAAGTGAGACCGGATCTCGGCGACGATCACAAAAAACAACTGGCGGCACTACTCGACAACCTTGGCCGACCCGAGCGCATGAAGATGATCGAGACTTATTTGAACAAGATCCCTGACTCAAGCACAGAAGGACTGCCGACAGTTCTGCTGTCAATGGCACCGGCTGCCGTTCCCGGGCTGTGCGCGCTCTTGGCAAATCTAGAAGCGCCCACCCATCAGGCCATCGTGGCTGATGCCTTGGTGACGCTCGCCAAAGATCAACCGGATCATGTCCTTCGAGGCTTGTCGGACCGCCGGCCCCGCTATGTCAAAAATCTCCTGGCCATCCTACTCAAATGGAATAATCCACGCTTTGCTGACTCCGTTGAAAAACTGGTGCGCTACCCGGACGTTCAGGTACGAAAGGACGTGGTGCGAGCGATCGGAATCTTCCGTCCCAATGGGAACGGAATGAAACTGGTTGGTTTCCTGTCTGACACCGAGGAGTCGATCAGGTTTGCCGCGCTCAAATTGCTCATGACCGGTCAATATAAGACCCCCTACTCCGTCTGGTCATCCCTGGTTACGGCAGAGGCATTCATGGATCGATCCCTCAGTGAAAAACGCGCCGTGTTCCAAGCTATGCGCATCACCAGTCAAGACGAGGTTATTCCATTCTTTGAAAGTTTGATCACGGAACGGTCCTGGACCAACCGTAAGAAAAAAGAGGAGCTCGCTGCGCTCGCCGCTGAGGCATTAGGGAAATTGGCTACCCCTGCCGCGCTCGCCGTCCTTGATCTAGGGCAGAAAAAGAGTGGCGCCACGGTACGACAAGCCTGCACGGCGGCACTCGCCCAGGCCCAACGACAACAGCATCTGAAGCAAGCTGCATCACAGTAAGGAGCGATTGCCGTGAGTGATGGCAAGATCAAAGAACCCCCTGTCGAGCTTGGACAATCCCAGCCAATCCTGATACACGAAAAGTCTCTGTCTCAGAAAATTGCCCGCGGTTCAGAGGCTAGAGACATCCTCGACCAACAAATGGTCATGCTGGGAATCCAGCTGGTCACACAGTTGAACGTCTTGATTAAGACCTCCCGCATCTATGAGCGCACCAACTCGGCACTGGATAAACCGGTCGAGGCCATGCTGACGTTGATCAAGACCATGGCACATGACCAGCCCGCCACACTCCGCCTGCAGAACGATTTCTTGTTTCTCGGGGATAGTCACTTGAAAGTGAACGCGCAGCAGATGGCCGTGGCCACAAGCATCATCGACGCCTTGAACGAATTGAAGATCGGCGGGATAACCTTTTCATTGACTGTGGAGTCGAAAGACCTCCGTGAGTTTGCCGCACTCTTTGTCAGTCTGGATCCTGACAACAAAAGCATCGACGATATTCGGAAAGAAATCACGGCACGGGGAATTGTCGGCATTGAGTTAGAAGAACAACGGCAGCTGCAAATCCGAACCGGAATCGAAACGGCGGGGGGCACGGGCTCCGGATCGTCGAAAGGCACAGGTTCCGGACCATCGGGGAACACAGGTTCAGAAGGCACAGGAAGCGCCGATCAAAAAACACAACGGAAGGTGAACGCCAAAAATGGCTATGCCAAAGTGGCTGGATCAGTCGGAACTCTGACGCAATCCTCCCGTGAGGGAGGATCGATCAGTTTCAAACAGGCGAAACGGGCCATCCAAAACATCATCGACCTCATGGTAGATGACGAGACCGCGGTCCTCGGCCTTACGACTCTTCGTTGCCACGATCAGTACACACATAACCATTCAGTCAATGTCTCGTTGCTGTCCATGGCCCTCGGCAATCGAGTCGGCTATCCGAAGGTAGACCTTGCCGACCTGGGATTGGCTTCATTGTTTCACGATGTTGGGAAATGTGCGATTTCTCTGGATATTCTCAATAAGCCGGGCGAGTTCACAAATGAAGAGTGGGAAATCATGCGGACTCACCCGACTGAAGGGGTGCTGGCCCTCATTAAGCTGCGCGGTCTCAGCGAGGTACCGGCACGCATGGCCGCCGCTTCGTTTGAGCACCATATGAACTATGACTTTTCCGGCTACCCCAAACTGGCTGCTCCATGGACACAGAGTCTCTCCAGTCGTATCGTGACGATTGCCGATTGTTACGATGCCATGACCTCCTCTCGTGTCTACCGCCGCGAACCAATGTCCCCATCGAAAGCGTTGAATCTGATGCTCTCAAAATCAGGGAAATCGTTTGATGCGGTGCTCCTCAAGCTGTTCGTGAACTGCGTCGGCATCATCCCTATCGGCAGCCTGGTCATGCTGGAGACGAGCGAACTGGCGGTCGTCCTCAAACCGGCTACAGATAAGGCGCAGGCTGAACGACCGTTCGTCAAAGTCATCACCGATCCCCAGGGGAATTCGATCGACCACGGGCGCGAAGTGGACCTGACGGAAAAAAATGAAACCGGCGATTTCCGACACGAGATCCTCCGCTTGATTGACAATACCGAGTACAAATTCGACACCAGCCGATACTTCGTCTAGCCCCATGCTACCTACGCGCGACCGATCGCTTGACAGAGTCTGACACCCCAGCTATTCTCGCAACGGTTATAGAATTCGCATCGTTTACCAACAAGGAGCGCGTGTATGCACAAACTGGGAATCAATTTGGGACGGATGACCCGCCCCTTGGTCGCCGCGGGCATGTTGCTACTTGCATCCCTTCCTGCCGCACAGGCTGCCGAACCCTTCAAAATGGGCATCGTCGATCCTCAGGCCGTCCTGGAGAAATCAAAAGCCGGCAAAAAAGCCTTGGATACGCTCAAAGAATATGTCACCGCCCGACAGAAGTTATTGGCCGCGGATGAGGAGGAGTTGCGCCGCACGGAGAAGACGCTCAAGGAGCAAATGGGGAAGTTGAGCGACACCGAAAAGAAAGAAAAAGAAACTCAATTCCGCACAAGGGTTCAGGAGTATCAAAAACGCGCGCAGGAATATAATCAGGAACTGCAGGGAAGACAGAAGGAATTGGTCGACGACTACATGAAGAGGATTTCTTCAGCCACAAAAACCGTGGCAGAGAAAACCGGGTTTGCTATGGTTGTAGACAAGGGCAGCGAACAAACAGTCAAGATTGTGATCTACAATAAGGACACCATCGATATTACCGACCAGGTCATCAAGGAATTCGATCGCGTCAACAGCAAGTAACTTCTTCAAACGCGCACACACATTCGTGCCGCATCATGGATGGGGCCTCGGACTCTCCGAGGTCCCATCAGTGCTCCATCGGATAGCCTGCATCCCGCCAGGCTTTAATTCCCCCGTCCATCGACACCACATTCGTATAGCCCATGTGCTGAAGCGCATCCGCGGCTAAGACCGACCGATAGCCGCCTCCGCAATACAATAAAATGGTCTCGTCTTTATTGGGAATACAGGTTTCCGCATCACGTTCAATAATCCCTTTTCCCAGATGACGGGCACCTTTCGCATGATCTTTCGCAAACTCGTGGTCCTCTCTCACATCGAGAAAGTGTACGACCTCATCCCGATCGAGCCTGGCCTTTGCCTGCGCCACCGTACATTCTTTGACCCGCGTTCGAGCCGCATCCACTAACTTCAGGAAACCCGGATTATGTTTCATCCCCCCTCCTTTCCCTGTCCTGTCTCAAAATAACGCAGTTTGTTCGACCCCCAGCCTGCGAAAGGTGGTGGGAATCATCTCGCCACGGAACGCAGACAATCCTGCCTTGCGTCTGGAGATTTCAAACATTTGCTCGATCATGGCCCAATAGGGACCTGCACCGCGATGGCGTTCAAAGAAGGCCCCCTCGCTGATCACTCCACCACGCACGTCCCGTATCCGATTCGTAATCTTGGTAATTCGATCTGGAAATGCTGCCGTCATTCGCTCCATGAACACCGATTCCACAGGGCCAGACAGACGCAGCAGCGTCGCCATAGCCTCCACCGCCCCGGCTTGTTTCGCCCGAGCCAACAGATCAGGCATATCCTCATCGTTGAGACCGGGAATGATCGGAGACAGTGAGATGCCGGTAGGAATCCCGGCATTCGCCAAGATCGCCATGGCCTCGAAGCGCTTGCGGCTGGAAGGCGCATGGGGTTCGACCTTGCGTGCCACCTCATCGTCTGAAAACGGTATGCTGAGATACACGTGAACCGTTGCTTCCTGATTCAACCGACACAGCACGTCCAGATCGCGCAGCACCAATACCCCTTTCGTGATGATCCCGACCGGATTCCGGTACTCGGCACAGACTTCCAGGCAAGCCCTCGTCAACTCCAGCGACGCTTCCAGTGGCTGATAACAATCAGTATTTCCTGAGAACAGAATCAATTCGCCTTTCCATGAAGGTTTCTCGAACGTCCGGCGGAGCAGAGCCGCGGCCTCCCGCTTCACAACAATCTTGGACTCGAAGTCGGTCCCGGCACCAAATCCCCAATACTCATGCGTCGGCCTGGCATAGCAATAGGCACACGCGTGAAAGCAGCCGCGATAGGGGTTGAGGCTCCATCGAAACGGCAGATCGGGGCTCTCATTTCGACTGAGAATGTCCCTAGTCGCATCGTCAAACATCTGCAGCTGCACATGGGGAGCTGGCTCCAAGAGATCTCGGTGCCGTGAGTCAAACGGATTAGGCGGATTCATCACCGTGCGCATCAGACTATGGTCCTCGATCTGTCCGCTCCTGTCAACGGGGCAAACCACGCCTGCCACGCGGGATATCACGGTCCAATTGATTGACTAACCCCTACCTCGATGTTAGATTCCAGCCGCCTTCTGAACGCACACGACTATGTATGATCTCCGCACGCTCCGCGACAACTTTGATGCCATCAGGGAACAGCTTGGTCCCCGTGGCACCGATGTCCCTTGGGATAGAATACGCACACTGATCGAACAACGTCGGACCTCGAGTAGCCAGTCTGAACAACTTCGCCACGAACTGAAAAAAGGATCGGAGGACGTTGCCAAGCTGAAACGAGAGAAGCAGCCGGCGGATGCCGTCATGGCCGCCATGAAGACCATAGGCGAACGGATCAAGACGATTGAAGACGAATTACGGGTCGTCGAAGATACCTTAACTGATCTGAATCTCCGTATCCCGAATGTTCCACATGCCTCGGTGCCAGCAGGAAAAGACGCGGGCAGCAATATGGAAACCCGGCGGTGGGGATCTCCACCCGTCCTGACCACACCAGCCAAGAGTCATTGGGATCTCGGCGAAACACTCGGCATTCTGGATTTTGACCGAGCGGCGAAAATCACCGGTGCACGATTCGCCGTTCTGACTGGTGCCGGTGCACGACTTGAACGGGCCCTGATCAACTATATGCTCGACCTTCACACGACTCAACATGGCTACCGGGAGGTCTTACCTCCATTCCTCGTCAATCGGCCAAGCATGACCGCGACAGGCCAGTTACCCAAGTTTGAAGAGGATCTCTTTCGGCTGCGTGAGGAAGATTATTTCCTGATCCCCACGGCAGAAGTTCCGGTGACCAATCTCCACCGTGATGAGACACTCACCGAAAGTATCCTACCGATCAGGTACACGGCCTATACCCCCTGTTTTCGCCGCGAGGCAGGATCCTATGGAAAAGACACGAGAGGGCTCATTCGGCTCCACCAATTCAACAAAGTAGAGTTGGTGACATTTGCAAAACCTGATCAGTCGTATGAGGAACTGGAGCGCTTGACCGGTCATGCCGAAGCGATCTTGCAGGGTTTAGGACTTCATTACCGCGTAGTCACCCTCTGCACCGGCGATATGGGATTCTCTGCGGCGAAGACCTACGATATCGAAGTCTGGCTTCCATCTCAGAACCACTATCGGGAGATCTCCTCCTGCAGCAATTTTGAAGGATTTCAGGCCAGGCGGGCCAATATTCGGTATAAAGGCACAGCCGGGA
>DATNCR010000032.1:0-9398 GCA_035607135.1 Nitrospiraceae bacterium | reverse complement strand
CGATTTGACTACGGCCGGGACTGTGATCTCTCGCCAACTCTTGCCCTGATTCTGGATTTAGTTGTCGGAGCTTCCTTGGCGTTATTTTTTTACTATCTGTCAAGGCGTAATCAGATACGACTAGACCATATCATTGCCTCTCAGGAAACCCTGAGAAATCGGCGGATGGATTATGCGGCCCAACAATTGAAACACCTCTTTCAGCTCACGCTCTTCACGATGAGCGTCACGAAACGATCGATCGCTCACTATAATTTAACCGTAGGATTGCATGATGATGAGAAGCCAAGGTGGATGCAGTCTGTGACGCTCTCTGAGCTCCGAAGGGATGAAGCAAAGTTGTCGCGTGTGTTGCAATCAGTGAGGAATATCCTTACTGCCGCGAACGATGTGCTCGACCCTGATGTGGTGAGTCGAGTTGAGGGTGTGTGTAACTACCTTGGCGAAATATCTGTAGAGCAACAAGCGGACGGTATGATGGAGTTCCCAAAATATGATGTGTGTCGAATGAAGGTCGGCTATTTGATCGAGCTGCTTCAAACCTATTCCCGTGACACTCGTTCGTTCAAAGATACCGTGGACGAACCGTATGGAACTTCTGCCGTTAATCCTGAGCCTGATCTCGCAGAGGAGGTGAAACGTTAAATGGCACTACGTGATGACAACGAACGAAATATCGGCGGTCGCGATTATAAAAAGGCATTCGGTCAATTTACCTCCAATAAAACTCAAAGAATTACGACCTTAAAGCCTGTCGAGGTTCTACTGGATGCGCAAGCAGACGCCGGCGGAGGAGTCCATACGATCGATTTCAATAAGGGCGATATCATCATTAAACAGTCGGGCATGTACCTGATCATCGCAGGTCCGCAGCTCGGAAAGGTGAGAGGTGCCACTCCCCGTTGGATCGATCTTTGGCTCAGGGTGAATAACATCGATGTCCCGAATTCGAACATTCGGGCTGTCATCATCGATCCCCAGGAAAAGACTGTTGCCATCATGAACTCTGTGTTGCCTCTCAATAGGGGGGATACAGTGAATATTGTGATGGCAGCGGAGACGATCGAAGAAGGCATGGGACTTGAGGCGATTGCGCCTGATGGTGAACCTACCATCCCCAGTATTATTATCACCGTCGTCCAATTAGATTGAAGTCACAACCTTACATAGCAATAGACTTCCTCACTCATGCTCTCGCCGAACCACCTCTCATTGTTCTCCCTTCCCTCTTATCTGATGGATACGCCTCCGTTTTTCCAGTAAACTGGAGACCATGAGACTGCTGAAAACGTTCCAGCATATGCACTTGTTACACGTGTTGTTCCTGTCTTGTTTGCTCACGGCACTGTCTACATATGCTGCTGAGCCGGAAGCAGACTTCGTGAAACAACTACAATGGGTCGAAAAAGCTGATCCTATAGGTGATGCGAGGAAAGCGATTGACCGAGGAGAGTTCGCCCTTCTTGGGATGGATGGCTACACAGGGATCATCCCCGGGATCGAAGATTCGAAGAAGTTTGAACTGCGAAAGCAATACGGCTTAAGACTTATCGAAGGAACCTCTGATATCGTGCAGGGAGAGGAGCATAAGCGATTACAAGGACTGGCAATAGAATACGCGAAGAACTACAATCTTTATCTGCTCGATCACGTCAAGCCCAAGTAAGATTCACAAAAGTAACCTGCCTCATTCTTCTCCCCTCGCCGCATGTCCCATCCCCATGCATATTGTGGATACCGCCAGTGATTGTAGCCGGTTCAACGACTCGTAACTTGTCAGCCCATTCCTACACAAAACTCGGAAAACTCCTATACCAGAAAACCCTCCTGGTGGAGTGTACTGATCATATAGGTGTGTATATCTTTAAAGAAGGAGGCTACCATGACACCTTTTTCCAAAACCGTCTGTGTCATCTCATGTGGCATCTTGATGGGTCTTGGTCTGTCATATAATGCGGCCTTGGCTGCACAGGAAATGAAAGCCAACCAATCTGGTGAACGAATAGGTGGACAAGCGGGGCTGGGATACGAGCAAGGTAAACGGGAGCCCGTACATGCCCAAGCAGGTGAACGAATAGGCGGGCAAGCGGGGCTCGGATATGAGCAAGTAAAATCGGAGGTCATACATGCCCAACCGGGTGAACGAATAGGTGGGCAAGCCGGGCTGGGATAGGAGCAAAGACAGGAAAAGGGGGCAGGCAACTTCTTGGCAGTTTCAATGGATGCCATAGTAGCCTGTCCCCTTTCCTCGACCGTGTTTTCTATGCCTTGGCCGACCCAACCAGGCGAGCCGTTCTCGAACGTCTGAGCGACCGTCCCACCCCTGTCAGCGAGCTCGCACAACCATTCGACATGGCCCTGCCGTCTTTCACCCAGCACTTGAATGTCCTGGAGGATTGCGGGCTGGTTCGCTCCCGAAAAACCGGTCGAGTCCGGACCTACCAGATTGCTCTACGACCGTTGAAGGCAGCTGAACGATGGATGGTGAAACACCGTGCGATGTGGGAAGCACGGTTGGACAGCTTGGACAATTACCTCGACAGTCTAAAGGAGAAGAAACGATGACTCGCTTGATTCATCAACCTGATCCCTTGCTTGATCTCGTGTTTGAACGCATCGTCGATGTTCCACAAGAACTCGTGTGGGCTGCATGGACCACGCCGAACCATCTCAAACACTGGTTTACTCCTGTGCCTTGGAAAACGGTGGATTGTGAAATTGATCTTCGCCCCGGCGGTATCTTCCGCACCGTGATGCGCTCACCGGAGGGGAAAGATGTTCCCAATGTCGGTTGTTACCTCGAAATCATTAAGAACGAAAAGCTTGTCTGGACCAATGCACTCGGGCCTGGTTACCGGCCATCCAACCCTTCCACTGCCGAGGAGACCACATGTGGTTCTTTCTTTTTCACAGCCGTCATTCTCCTGGAACGCCATCAAAAAGGGACTAAGTATACCGCGCTCGTTATCCACAAGGATGCGGCGGGTCGAAAACAGCATGAAGAAATGGGATTCCACGAAGGCTGGGGCAAAGCCCTCGATCAGCTCGTTGCGCATGTGAAGACACTGTAGGTTGTATCCGTTCGGGACCGGCTATCTCGATCGTACCGGATGTTTGGGAAATGCGGTACGCTTCCCGATCTGTTTAAGCGCTGTCCCTTTGTGCATGGCCATGTGATCGGTCTTGTCGCTCTTGATCAAATATTGCGGTTCTTCTTTCGAGGCACGGACCGTGTAACTCTTAAATTTGATTGGGGAAGTGACCTTTTTCTTGATCGTTCCGCATACGCGGCCTGCTTCCGAGTTCCAGCTTACATGATCCCCTACTTTGAATTTGCGCATTGATCTCACCCCATACGTTCGCCTCCTTAATATAATTCGCAGCTGTATTTTGTTAACTGGGAATGTTCCTAGGAACACCGGATCGTCCGAGTTCCTACCTCCCTAGGACAATTCCCAGGACTTAGGCTGGAGAAACTTATTTAGCACTGGGGAACCTAGGGTTTAAGCGAGTTGCATGAAGATGTATGTCACGACACATTCACCGGAGGAGTTGGAAATCTTGACACTTTCAACCCTCAATGCAAATGCACAGGAGGTGATGAACAATGGAACCTTCCACAAGACATGAGTCAGGAACCGTTCTAGCATTTATGACGGGAACGCTAGTTGGTGCGGGTCTCGCGCTCCTCTTTGCACCCCAGGCAGGACCGCAGTTACGCGGCCTTCTGCGCGAGCGCTCCACAAAAGAATTCGATGACGCCATCGACCGTGGGGCCAATATGTTGGACCATACTATTGATCGCGGTCATGATCTCCTTGAGAAAGGAAGGGGGTCAGTGCAACAGGTCCGCCGTCGGGCGAAGGAATTTACCGAGGCAGGAAGAAAGGCGGGCAATGGCATAAAGAAGGAACTCGCGACACCAACTCAATAATCCACCTGGACGGGCGCGTATACGTAATAGGAGGGTTGAATATGAATCGTCTATTCACCGGCAGTATCCTGGGACTCACCGTTATAGTCTTGACAGCATGTGAGTCGATGACCGGAAAAACCGCGGGGCAAAATATCGATGACGCAGCGTTGACCGCCTCGGTTCAAGCCAAGCTCACGAAGGATAAACTGTCTAACTTTTCCCGTATCAATGTCGATACGGATCGGAATGTCGTCTCCTTGAATGGGGTGGTCCAAACCATAGAAGAGAAATCGCGGGCAGAAGATCTCGCGCGGCAGGTGGCTGGCGTGAGAAACGTGAATAACAATCTGCAAATCCAATCTCTGGCAGACACTATGACACCGGAAGGCGCAGCATCACAACGCGTCGAAGCAATCAAGGGCGAAGTGTCGCGCATCGAGGGCGATACTTACTTCGTCAAAGGAGAAAGCGGAAAAGAAGTGCGGTTGCATACCGATGCCACCACCCAAATGACCGGAACCATTCACAAAGGAGATCGTATTGAAGCGCAGATGAATGACCGGAATCATGCGCTATCGATTCGCTCGACGCCCACGACAGACCGCCGAAATGAAAAGTCGGAGTCGATGCTGGCCCAGTAGAATCGCACGCGGATTGACGGGACGCGCATATCTGGAAACATCGTCGACACGGCGATGAGCGAACACCCATGAATAAGTCCCCGGCAGATGTGAACGCGGTGCTATGCGTACGAGATGATGACCATAGTACAGGGCCCGATACCGCCATGATTACGGTGGTGGCCTACTGCGATTTTGCCTGCCCTTACTGCGGGCGTGCGTATCCTGTCATCAAACGGCTGCGGTCTCGACTCGAAGATCGACTGCGGTTCGTGTTTCGCCATTTCCCACTGATTGATAAGCATCCCTTGGCTCAGCAGGCAGCTGAAGCGAGCGAGGCGGCTGATGCCCAGGATCAGTTTTGGCCTATGCACGATCTGCTCTTCGAACATCAACAGGCTCTGGCAAGAGAGGACCTGACTGTTTATGCAGAATGTCTTGATCTCGATATCGAGCGGTTTAACCGAGCATTAGCGCGCCGGGTCTTCCAAGGGCGGGTGGACTGGGATATTGCGAATGGCCAGCATATCGGCGTGCATGGCACCCCGACGTTTTTCATAAATGGTTCACAGCATACGGATGAGAATACACTAGAAGATCTGGTGTTGCGCATGAGTGAACGAGGGCCTCAATGACCTATACGAGAGGAGTCATCCCCACATAAGCATCCGCTGGGTATTGGCCTTAACGGTCGAAAAATGAAAAACTTATACTGCTGTTCGAAGTTGATCCTTGCCGGATTGCAATCGCTCTCCAAAGATCTCAATTCCCAGAGGGATGGTGCTGATTGTCCCAATGGCAAACATTGTCCATCCCACAGCCTTGCGTTGATCTAGGTTCAGGCGATCAGCGAGGAGAAGCCCGAGGCCTATGCCGAGGATCGCTCGAGTCCCCGCGATGAGAGCGAGTTCCGGCACACTCATAGTCGCTTTGGAGATTGCATGATTCATTGTTCCACCCTTTCATCTGACTCGTCTGGTTTTGGCGGCCTTCCTGGCTTCCTCTCGAAGCATCTTTGGTCCTTTGGTTCGGACTGCCTTCATCGCAGTTCGATGTCGCGCACTGGAACCACGCTGACGAGCGATACGACGAGCCTGGGTGGACAGTGCCTGATGGGAGGCGGCAGAAGAGGGCTCATGCTTCAGGACATCAAGAGTCGCTCTGGATCGCCGGGCGGAAGGCCGACTTTGGGAACGGCGACGTGTCTTTCCCGTCGTGGTCTCTTTTTTGCCGCGCGGCGGTAGAGCCACCCCAGCCTTCCTGGCTTTGGATAGACCAATCGCAATGGCCTGCTTGGTCGAACGTGCGCCATGCTTTCCTTGCCGGATGTGCTCCATCTCCTCACGGACAAATTCCCCAGCTTGAGTGCTTGGGGATCGCCCTTCGCGAGCCTTTTTTTTCGCGCGTTGGATCACGTCCTGTTTCGGCATCGAGTCCTCCTTTTATTCTTCAAAACGATCCATGTCTCCTGCGTGGCGTGGTTTTCTTGAACAAGGTCCGCAGTTCTTGTTTCGCTCGCTCCAACTTTCTCTTCTGCGGGGGGCTTAACGTCTTGCCGGCTCGATTAATGTAAAAATTCAGCATCGACATCGCCGATCGATACGGCGTGCTCTTCCGACATCTGCTCCGTTCAGCTGAATGCTTTAGCGATACGGCAATCCTGCGTGGGCTCTGAAGGGTAAACAGTCCTCGCTCGAGATCGAGCGCGTCACTCTTGTTTAGGACTTCTGCAGACCAATATCGCGAGCGCCTCGAGAGGGCATTACCCGATTTCTTGTTCGTAACGGTCATGGTGCAACAGCGATTTCCTATGCCTCACTGTCGACATTTTCCTTCAAGGTTGCACAATGTGCTACTAGGCAACACCCTACAAATCCCCTTTCCCCTCTATGGGCGGATTGCTTGACCTGGGCATTCTGCCCTGCCTGGCTAACCTACGTCCTGGGCATGGAGCTGAGCCAGTGCTCAAAACGTGTCGAGCCGATGCGCGCGTTGCTGCCAGGGGTGAGCGATTGATCATTCACACCTATGCCGAAGTAGCGTGCGTGGGCATCTGTGACAACCTTGCGTGGATCGTGGGTTGCGGTCAAGAATCGTCCGACGAGTTTGTCGAGAGGTATCCGTTCGGGACCGGCTATTTCGATCGTGCCATTCACCGGCGTCCCGACTGCGACGTCGGCCAGTATGGCAGCCACGTCATCGGACCCGATGGGCTGCGAAAGAGCGGGTGGCAGGTGAACCGTTTGCTCGACGGTGCTAAATTGAGCGATGGCGCCCACGAATTCGTAGAACTGTGTTGATTGGACGATCGTATAGGGAATCTTTGACGCCTTGATCAGATTTTCCTGGGCCATCTTCGCGCGGAAGTAGCCACTCTCGAGAAGGCGGTCGGTGCCAACGACCGACAGTGCGACGTGATGCCTCACGCCCGCGGCTTTTTCTGCAGCAAGGAGGTTGCGGCCCGACGTCTCGAAGAATTTCAACACGGCCTTGTCCTCGAATGAAGGCGAGTTTGCCACATCGACGACAACCTGAGCGCCGGCGAGCGCTTCAGCCAGCCCCTCACCAGTGACGGTGTTGACGCCAGATTTAGGTGATGCAGCCACGACTTCATGCCCATGTTTGCGAAGCCGGTTCACAAGTTTTGTCCCAATCAGCCCGCTGCCGCCAATCACAACGATCTTCATACGTTCTCCTTTCGATTTGTCGCCCGTAACCGGGCGAGTACCGCCCGAGATCATATTCTGAGCGGTAGTGGACTGCCGCTCTCGCTCAAGCTCGCTTGTCGGTCATTCTCCAGTCACTTCACTGGCACGACTACTGGAGCGCCCTTGTCTTTGACCAGAACCACAAGGAATTTTGCCGGCGCGGTGCTGCTAGCGTTCCGGCTCACGACATGAACATCGTTGGGATTTTCATAGTAGGTCTGTCCTGGTGTAAGCGTGACTTCTTTTCCGCCCTTCACCTGCATCACGATGGAGCCCTCCAGCACGTAGACAAATGCATGTGCATTGTGACGATGGATCAGGCTCGACCCGCCGGGCGCATACTCGACTGTGATCATCAGGCCTTCCTTGCCGGAAATGTCCGTCAGAACTTCCGACATAAGCGGCGTGACCTTACCCTCCTGGGCCATCAGCGTGCCGGATAGGACACAGAGGCCAACAGTCAGGAGGAGGGTGAATATGAGATACGGCAGTCTCGTGGATCGAGGATGGGTGGCTTGCTTCATATTTGGCCCCTCCTTCTCGGGATAAGGAGAGATAAAGATGTCGGAACCATTCTCGGTGCGTGCCGGATAATACCTGACATCTCCCAATTGTTTGGCCGGCACGCTCTCAGTTAGTCGTCCAAGGTGCTGTGAGAGCGGACCTGTGCACCCACGGATAGACCGGCAACTCGCATCCTTTTCTTTGGCAGCGACAGGATTTCTGGTCTGTTCGATCTGGTTGTCTCGAAAAGATGTGCTGAGGGCATATGAAATCTGTTCGTTGCTCGTGTGCAGGTTTATAGACGAGTCGTGGACGGGGCTCTATCGACAGAATCAGGATTCTCTTGTCAAAATGACATGACCGCCACTGTCGTAGTTTCGACGACAGAGTCGATGAGATCTGTTGAGGGAAGAAAATGGACAGGCTACTTTTCTGACTGATTCCAGATCCACACAATGGATCGGGCCAGGAGGAAAAAGTAAAATATAGTCGTTTCTTCGCCTGGAAATGATCTGATGGATATTGTCTCTCACGGCCTCTGGGGTTCGATTGCCTTTGGTCGGAAGAGTCGATCGAGTTTCTGGCTGGCGTTTGTGATCGGCATGGCGCCCGACATTTTCTCATTCGGGATTCTGTGGGTAGCTGCGATATTCGGCTTGTCGGAACAGCCCGACTTCAGTCATGGCACGCCTCCGGAATCGACGATCCCTCAGTATGTGCATCATCTCTACAATGTCACCCATAGCTTCATCATTTTCCTCGCCGTGTTCTTCTTGGTGTGGTTCCTGCTGAAGCGGCCCCTCTGGGAGCTCGGAGCCTGGGGTCTGCATGTGCTGGTTGACATCCCCACGCATTCGTATGCGTTCTTCCCGACACCGGTCTTCTGGCCACTTTTTGATTGGAAGTTCAATGGCTGGCAATGGATGACACCAAGTATTCTCATCCCCAACTTCGTACTTCTCTTGCTGGTCTATGCATGGTACTTCTGGCAATCGTACAGAACGAAGGGAAGGTGAGAAAAGAAGAGAGGACAGAAAGCGGCCGAACAGATAGAAGCCGAGCGCGTTCGCCAAGAAATAGAGCTCGAGTTGGCGAGGAAGCGTATTCAGCACATGCAAGAGGACAGTCGGAAGTACGTACCATGGTGCCCGTCGTTCGAAGCTGAAAAGGGGGCAGGCTACTGTTCTTGTGTGAAGGAAACGACGTCAGAATCAATTTCATGGCACGGGGCGGGGGCCGATGTTACTTGCTCTTTAGCAGCCACACATTCTCTTTGGCGGCACATTTCCCCTTCAATCCCCCAGAGACGTCTGTGCTCGCGGTGAGCGTTAACTCATAAGTATCTGCGTAATGTCGATGGACTTCCTCGTTACGAATCGAAAAAGGAGGCCCTTGCATCAAGCTTTGATCGTAGTCATAGCAAATGAGCAGCTGCGGTGCCTTATGTGTAATCCCTGTGAGATGCGCCGTATACCGATTGCGCATGTCTTCGGGAAAGGCCACTAACGCAGCACGGTCATAGATGGTATCGACTGGGCCAAGCATCTTTCTAGACAACGCAAAGATATCGCCGACAAATATATCGACACGGTTTGCGCTCCACTGCTCTACTTCCCCAACTGTTGATATTTCCGGTTGTAGCCCAAGTTC
>DATNCR010000030.1:0-8623 GCA_035607135.1 Nitrospiraceae bacterium | reverse complement strand
AACCAGGATTCTAGCGCCATCGCCATCACCTCGCCACTTCCCACGCTACTAGGCGTACCGCCCTCGGCGAATACCACCCTGACATCTACCCAAACGGTAGGACCCACGAGTTCCACCGTGCTAAAGGATGTCCTGGACGATGGTAAGAGCGGAGGCACGCATCACTCTGGAGGAACGGAACGGGTATCCAGCAATCCTGTCATGACCTCTCCGCTTCCGACACTACCCGCCATTGAGATTCCCACGACCACGACCATGGCTCCCAGCCAGGCGGGAGGATTCAATAGCCATCAATTACTTAAAGATGCGTTCGACCATGATAGAGGCGGTGGCAAGGAGAAACATCAGGGCGGAGATCGACATCATTAAAAAAAGCAGGGGGTCGGCGGTGGCCCGGGGGAACTGTCTCCACTCAATACGATCACCGACTGCTTGGAATGTTATCGCCCCACTGAGTTGCGGCCTGCCCAATACTTCGCTCTCTCCAGCCCAGCCCGAAGGCGCTCAGTGATCCTACTGCGTTCGAATTCCGCTGCGATTGCCAGCACCTGGACGAGGCGCCTCGGGGCCGGGACGGAGGCTGTGGTATCGAGGTGTTGCTGCTGGAGATACAGACCAGTGTGCTCGCTGTGGAGCTCATTGAGGAAGACGAGGATGTCCTCCAGGCTGCGGCCCAGACAATCAACAGACCAAGCAGCTACCATGTCACACTGCTGTCGCTCCATGGCATGGCATAAGCTGTCAAAGCCGGGGCGAAATTCATTCGCGCTCCTGATCTCAAAATCCACGAACTGTCCGACAATCTGCCATCCTTTTATGGTTGCCACACCTTCCAGTTCACGAAGCTGATGCTCGATGGGCGTCCCATCCCTACAGACATTGGCGTAGAAGGCAACCCGCTTCTGTTCATTCATCGCAGGATTTCGAAACCAAATAAACCGTTAAACCGTCAGGTCAATGGCGACCGTTCAGGCTGCCTGGTGATCGTGTTGGCGCTGTCGTAGGGCGTGCAGCTCCAATTCTTGAACACAGGAGCGCACGACCTCACGTTCTTCGTCCGTCAGAGACAGATCTGGTTGAGACCCCTCGTCTGCGATTTGTGTGCAAAGGTATCTCAGTAGTTGGATTTTCCCTCGCATAGAACAAGCTTAACAGTGGAACTGCGCGCAGCCGACTAGGAATTCCCCCAGTCTGACTGGACAGCGTCTGGTTTCCGTCAAACGGCACACGACGGACGTTGGATCGAGCGATTCAGCCTGCCAGCCATCTCAAGCCACCATCTTCAGTCTGATCTGATAGGTTGAGGACCCGATTTGGAGAAGCGACACCTGTCCGTTTCTCGACATCCGATCAACGGTGAGAAAGATTTCTCCCCAGCTGAAACTGGGCAGGTACGTGACGATATCGTCGAGGCAGCATGGGCCGCCTTTCTGCAGCGTTTCAACTATAGCGGTTTCTATGGGCGACATGGTTTGGTTCCTCCTCGGTCGGAGTGTCTATCATGAGGTCGGTGCGTCGGCCTCTGTCTGCGGTTCTTATAGCCGAGTCATGGTCAAAGTCCTATCGACATACCTAGGATGTTGCTGTAGTTTAAATAAATTATCGATGTCATGGTTTGTACGGCAGAGGCGAGAGCGAGGATCTAAATAAAGCCATCCAGCGGACTATGGCGCTGGTGGAACAGAGTGCCCAGGGCCGTGACTTTGGGAGATCGTATCGAGGCGGAGGTGGGGTTGCATTGCCCTACCGGGGTAGCCTATCGTATATGGTGGTGACCTTGGGGAATGGTGGTGATGACCCGACCCAAAAAAACGGTCAAACGGACTCAGAAACAGCCGCCGGTAACCCCCACCCTTCCGCCTGCGCTTCGTGATTCTCCGCCAGACCATCCCGAGAAGGAGCCCTCCACACACGCGACGTTTCCTATCGTAGGCATCGGATCGTCGGCTGGGGGCATCGAAGCGCTCGAAGAGTTCTTCCGCCACCTGCCTGCCAACCCCGGCGCCGCCTTCGTAGTGGTCTCACATCAGCATGCCGGCCACAGCAGCCTGCTGCCGGAAATATTACGGCGCTGGACTGCCTTACCGGTTCTCGAAGCCTCTGACGGCCTCTCGGTGGAACCGAACAGCATCTACCTGCCTCCACCCGGCAGCCGTTTGGCCATCCTCCATGCCGTGCTGCATGTGATGGACGGAGGCGACGGCATGCGTCCGCTGTTACCGATCGATTATTTCTTTTGCTCGCTTGCCGAAGATCAACAGCAAAAGGCGGTCGGCATCATCCTCTCGGGCACGGGCACGGACGGCTCCGTAGGGCTCAAAGCGATACGAGCAGAATCGGGGATGACCATGGCCCAAGAGCCACGGTCGGCGAAGTTTGCGGGCATGCCTCAAAATGCGATTGCCCTCGGGGTGGTCGATATGATCCGCCCGGCGGCGGAGTTAGGAGTTCAGCTCAGCAACTTTCTTAAGCATCGCACCATTCTCCAGACGGGGCAGGTCGTTGACGGCGACGGTAAGCGAGACCTGAATAAGATTCTGGTGTATCTGCGTGATCGCATCGGGAATGACTTCTCGCTCTATAAATCCAACACCACATTGCGGCGCATCGAGCGTCGGATGAAGCTCCATCAGATTGCGACACTGCCGCACTACGCGCAGTATCTCCAATCTGATCCGGTTGAGGTCCATGCCCTGTTTCGCGACCTCCTGATTGGGGTGACCTCGTTTTTTCGGGACCCCTCGGCCTACGACGTCCTCATGCAGGAGGGTCTCCCGCAGCTCTTGGAAAAGAAACCGGAGGGGGCTACGGTGCGTGTATGGGTGCCGGCCTGTTCTACTGGAGAAGAAGCGTACACCCTCGCGATGCTGCTGCAGGAGTTCCGGAGTCAGCAGAAGAGGAAGTTCACGATCCAAATGTTTGCGACCGACATCGATGGAGAGGCGATTGACAAGGCGCGGCATGGCCTTTATCCCGAAGGCATTGCGAACCAGATAAGCCCGGAGCGGCTGAAATCGTTCTTCGTGAAGGAAGACAGCCACTACCGGGTGAAAAGTGAGCTGCGCGATTGCATGACGTTTGCCACCCATAATCTGCTTGAAGATGCGCCCTTCACCAAATTGGATCTCCTGTCCTGTCGCAACTTCCTCATTTATTTGCGTCCGGAGACCCAGCACGGACTGATACCGCTGTTTCATTATGCGCTGAAGCCCATGGGGCTGTTGATGCTCGGCACGGCCGAAACGGTCGATGGGTTCACCAACTTGTTTACCTCCCTGGACAGGAAATCACGAATATTTTCCAGAGACGTGGGTCCAGCCTCGCTCCCGATACGAGAGATGCGACTGGCTCCTACCGACGATCGTGTCACGCCGGATTCTGTACCGGGGCGGCATCGATTGCCTCTGCTCGTCGAGTCCATTCAGACGTTCTTACTCGACCACTTTGTGCCCTCGGCGGTGTTTGTCAATCGGCAGGGGCACGTGGTCTACATTCAGGGCCGAACGGGTGACTATCTCGAACCAGGGCCTGGTGTGGCCAATCATCAAGTGACTGACATGGTCAGACCGGGGTTGCGACCAGACCTGCTGGCGGCGTTGCAGCTCGCCCACAAGCAGGGCGGAGCCGTGGTGCGCAAGGGCGTGCGGCTCCAGACGCCGGGGAGTGTGCGGCGGGTGACGTTCACCGTGACTCCGCTCTCGCAGCCGGGTCCCTTGGATGGACTCATGCTGGTCGTCTTTGACACCGAGACCGCCCGAGCCGTGAAGTTGTCGACCACGCTGCGGAAGATGCGGCCGTTGAGCAAGGGGCGCGGCAGGAGCCTGGAACTCGAATACGCGCAGCAGCGTCTCCATCGGACGAATACGGATCTGCAAGTGTCCAACGAAGAATTCAAATCCTCCAATGAAGAATTGCAGTCGACGAATGAGGAACTTCAGAGCACCAATGAGGAATTGGAAACCACGAAGGAAGAACTCCAATCGCTCAATGAGGAACTGATCACGGTCAATGCGCAATTGCAGAACAAGTTCGAAGAAGCGGCGAACGCGAACGATGACCTGAAGAATCTCGTGAATAGCAGCGAGGTCGCCACGATCTTTTTGGATGGCGAGCTCTGCATCAAGCGGTTTACACCGGGCGCGTCGCGCGTGAGCAAAGTCATTGCGACCGATATCGGACGTCCGTTTGGGGACATCGTCTCCACCGTGCGCTATGACGGTCTCCTGGACGACGCGCGCACCGTGCTGCAAACCCTTGTCTTCACGGAGCGGGAAGTGCAAGCCGAGGGCGGGAATTGGTACCTCTTGCGAATGGTACCCTATCGCACCTCGAGGAACCTCATCGATGGGGTCGTGCTCACTTACATGGACATCACGACCTTTAAACAGGCGACACACCGTGCGGAGTCCATTGTGGATGGGATGCCGACCCCCTTGATCGTGCTGGATACCGATCTCCGCGTGGTCACGGCCAATCGAGCGTTCTATCAGGTATTCGCACGCGAACGACGCGAGGTTGAGCGCCATCCCCTCGACCGGATTCTGGAAGGCCGGTTCAATCATCCGGCGTTACGGACTGCCTTAGAGAAGCGTTTCATCAACGCGACAGGAGTGGACAGCATCGAACTGGAACTCGAATCCCTCTCGGTCGGGGACGGCCGGTGGCGGGCGAGTATCAACCGCCTTGTACCAGTGGGCGGCGAGGCGCCGCTGATGCTCCTCGCACTCCAGCATGAACCCGACACACATCCTCCGTTGGTTGACAACGAAGGGAGACGACTATGACATCACAACCAGACGACCGTGCCAAGAACGTGCGCCACCAGGAGGACAGGCCAGTGCAGGGGCCGTCACGGAATGTCTATGATTTGGCCTCAGCGCGGCGCGAAGATATTCCCACCCTGGTTCAGCAGCTGCAAGTGCAGCACGTCCAACTGGAAATGCAAAATGAAGAGCTCCGTCAAGCGCAAGAGACGCTCGCGGAAGCCTGCGAACACTACACGCAGCTCTATGACTTCTCTCCTGCCGGCTATGTGACGCTCACCCCCGAGGGGACGATCGAAGAGGCCAACCTGCGATTCTGCGCCTTACTGGGCCTGAATCGGAAATTCGTGGTGCAACGGCCATTCTCCGATTTTGTGGTGACCGAGGATTGGGAGATCTTCCAGCGGCACTGCCAGGAGGTCCTCGACAGTGGGACGACACGCACCTGCAAACTGCACTTCTCGCAGCACACCGGCCCTGCCTTAGTGATGCATG
The DNA here is from genome assembly GCA_035607135.1 of Nitrospiraceae bacterium. Lineage (GTDB taxonomy): Bacteria > Nitrospirota > Nitrospiria > Nitrospirales > Nitrospiraceae > Palsa-1315. The sequence continues at coordinate 3,365 of DATNCR010000030.1, read as the reverse complement.
TCGAAAGCCTCCGGGTGAAGGATCGCGACAGCTCCCAGCGGAAAATTCAATCCGCCATGCTGGACATTACCGGCATGGAGCAGGCGGAGCATGCGGTGCAGGCCAGCCAGCAAAAATTGCAGCATACGGCCGCCAAGCTGATGACGGCGCAGGACGAAGAACGCCGGCGGATTGCCCGCGATCTGCATGACGATTATTGTCAACGACTCTCGGTCATCATCTTAGAGATCGGCCTCATGACCAGGCGGCATCCTGAAGGCTGGAGCGACCCCACGCACCTGCAACCCTTAAAGACGATGTTGGTCACCCTATTGTCGGACCTCCGTGATCTCTCGCATGACTTACACCCAGAACAGACTGCATCCATCACCTTGGATGATGCCTTGCGGGCCTATATCGCGGACTTTACCGAGCGAACACAGATTGTGGCGACCTACCATGCCCCGCTCCAGCCGGTACCTCTGGTTCCCGCCATTAGTACCTGCCTCTACCGCGTGGTCCAAGAGGGGCTCACCAACATTCGGGTACATGCCAAGGCCACGCGGGCCAGCGTCGCAATGAATGGCTTGCCCGATGCGATCGAGTTGCTTATCAAGGACAATGGGCAGGGATTCGATCCGGAAATGGTTCCCGGCTCGCATCATCTCGGCCTGACCAGCATGCGGGAGCGAGTCGAACAATTACATGGGGCCATGAAGATTACGAGTCGACCCGAATGGGGCACGACCATTGTCATTCAAATTCCCTTGCGGCAAGTGGATCATACTCAAGACTGAAGGTTGGAAACGATAAAGGAGGAGGGAGCGCCGCGCTGTCTTCAAAAGGAGCCAACGGTCTGTGCCATTCTGCTCATACCATCCCCGTGGCAGAACCATCGTGTCGATCTGGTTTAATCGGCTCGGCCCGCTCTCACGCACTGCAGGTCGCTGTAGCTGCTCGGCCTTTGTCTGGTGCTTTCCATAGTTGACCTTTCACGACATCATTGAATAATGACATTGAATGTCTCCGCCTTGTATAGATTGGAGGTGTATCACAATGAGACCGGGACGAGTTTTGTATGGTGCCTCCTGTGTAATCTTTCTGGCCTCCGTACAAGCCTGTAGTCAACCGCAGCAGGTGAATCACTCACCCTGCGCAGCGTCAAATGCGGTCATTCAAGTGAAACCCAGTGCCGATCTATCTCTCAAGTTTGGGAATGATGCAATCCAAACTGCTTTGGATACCATTACACGACATGTGGGCCAGAATGACATTACATCGACGACTGAACTGACAGGTTTGGGAACAGATGCGGCTGTTCGTACTGCAGAAGCCAACGGTAAAAATCCGAAACCACTAGACAAGGCGGTTCTGGCAGCATTTTTGCGCGAAGATGTTGTTCCCGCGATTAAACAGAGTCCCACATGCGGCTTTATGATGGCGGGTGTGTCAACTAAGAGAGATGTCAGTATCGAAGATGTGTATCTCGAAAACATTGGAGACAAGCACATAGTCAAAGTCAAACTTTCCAATACTGGACAAGTGGGGGCTCGCTTTATAAAGGTGGTTGTCCGGAACATGATTGACGGCATGAAACCCCAAAGTGGTCAGACGGATATGGTCTTAAGCCCAGGCCAATGGCGCAATGTCAGTAACCCCCAGGCGACATTGCCAATGTCTGATATTGGATCTGGAAAGAAGGCGCTGATCGTCATTGTTCAACTCAGTTATGCCAAAGAAGCTGGGAGCCAACCCCTCGTGTATCAGGAAGAGTGGAAATACGATGCTCCGTCTCAAACCTTTAAGCAGTCTCCGATAAAATAGATTCCGCAATCCCCTAGTTCTCTGCCACCTCGCTGCTACCAGGACACACCAGTCCCATCAGGCCCCATTTCGAGAGCATCCCCGGCTTATGGTTTCATGTGGGATGAGGTTGTCTGAATTTGGACCGATTCGACCTGTTGTGGTGATGGCAAAATTAGCCGTTTCTGACGTCACCGGCTTTCCCCGAGTTCACTCCGATGCTGTTGGACCATCTGGCAATAGAACAGATCCGCCATGGGTTGTAAATTCACACAGTCGGCCTCGTTATACGCCAACAGCCGCTCTCTCGCTTCTTCATCCCGACTATGTCGCCACCGATTCCAGAGCTGGCCCGCATCGGCGCCACTCAGGCCCCACAAATCAGCGCGACGGTGGATGCCCAACTGAAGTTCGATAGCTTTGAGACCACCACGATAACCGAGCTGCCGACTGAGCAAGCACAAATCGATATGAGGTTGGTCCAGGGGGACCCCCTGAATGCTTGCGAGAAGGACGGGAAGATCGAATGACGTCCCATTGAACGTCACGAGTAGATCATACTGGGCCAGCTCATCGCAGAGCCGTCGTCGGCTGAGTAATTCTCCCTCCACAAGCGATGTGAAGCTGCCCTGTCCATAGAGTCCTACAATGGTGATCTGTCCAAACGAATTCGTCTCGATGTCCAGATACACTGCCCGAGGGCGGAGCCATTCATAGAGTCTCCATTGATCGCGAGTATGCAGAGTCGTGGCGAAATACCGCGAATCCTCCTGCGCTCGATGGACCTTTGCCTGATCCAGTGCGGCATCATAGAGGGCCTTCCGGGAGGGCCCTATACCTGGGATGGAGTGAGAAGCAGACAGAAAATCCTCCCAAGTCCCAATGCCCCGCTGCCACCAGCGTCGTTCAGTTCTCCGGCCCACTCCGGGTAAGAAACAAAAGGACGACTCAATCATGTTGGACAGCCCTGACTTAATCGCGAAGTGCCTGAATGGTCAACGGTGCATTCCCTTCTGAACGGCTATTCACCATATATATATGGCTAGCCGGCTTTCCGCCATGGCCTCTCTGTCAACGTTTTCATCTGTACCGCCCCACGCCTGCTCGCATGGCCTTTCACGCTGACTCAGCCCTGGGCTCTTTCCCAGGAGACCTGATCCATTCCCGAGACCAGAATTAGACCATGCTGCAGGTTTTGACGGCAAGATGAGGTCAAAGATGTCCATTGATTCACACGCCGGTTGTATTCCGGACATTCGCCATGGAGGTTCATCTGTTTGCACTTAAACTTGCCCTTCTTGCGTTCTGGGGCCTGTGGTTTTCTGTGGTATTTTTGACAAATCTCTCTGATGGGTGTCGGCTTTTGGGTATCCTTCCCACCACATGGAAGTTTGCCTCTCAGAATTTTCAACCGGTCGCCAAAGCGACTGGCAGATATCTGGCCGGTGCCTGGTTGCCTGCTTTTTTGTTTTCCTGTGTCATTCTGTGGCAGCTCTTGGCGATCATCCTGTATGGATGGGCTTTCGTGACATCTCTCAGGAAAGGAGACATCGACGAACTGTCAGTGAATGCGGCATTTGCCT
>DATNCR010000052.1:0-8439 GCA_035607135.1 Nitrospiraceae bacterium | reverse complement strand
CGACTAGTCCCAGGTCCGGGGATAGTACCCAGTGTGCCAATATTCAAACAAGACAACTTTCCAGATTTCGTCCACAGTCAAATGCTGTTCCCATGGTGGCATGACAGAGGCCCAAGGGAATCCTTCATTCGGCAAGCCGATTCCACCCTTGGACACCCGCCAGAAGATGAACGTTTCCTGTAATTGCGCAATTGTACCCGGGTCAGTAAAGTTTGCCGGGATCGGATTGAATGCAAAGGCGTGGAGACCCCGACCGTTCAGGTTATCGCCATGACAGAAGTGGCAGTTTTGGTAAAAGATCTCTCCGCCCTCACGCACATACTTGAGGTAGCCTTGCGCATCCTTATCCCAAGGATTGGCATTCGGCTTCATCAAACGGCCCATGCCCTGTTCCACAATATTCGCGTTGCTATACTCCTGATCGTACTTTCCTTCAGGATTGACACGGTAGGGGTTCTGCGACGTTTGAAGCGTATAGGTCTTTCCGTGGACTTTGGTGCTGGCTGGTGGTGCAGGATGCACGGTCCGTAGCTCGATGGGCTCCTCTGATTTCGGAACCATGGCGTTGTATGAGAACCCGCCGATCAGAATTGGCAGAACGATCAAGTAGGCATACCGCAACAGCCTATTCCCCCCTGTTTTGGCATCCAAGACATTCATGATTGGCTGTTTGAATTTCTTCCAGTCTTCTTCGCTAGCAGAAACCCACATGAACACTGCTACAAGGGAGACCGTCCCATACATTGCGCGAACGCTGAACGGAATCGGGGGATACACACGAAACTTCAAATAGAGGAGAACAAACGCCCAACAAAGAACCCCTTGCCAGAACCGCGGGAAGGTCATTCCCATCGCCGCCATCATATAGCTGATCCCGGTAAAGCCCGCCACGAATAGCGAGAGTTCCAAGATCACTTGGACCGGCATGTACCCTTCGATCAGCTTCACGGTGTTTGATGGAACGATACCCACGATCATTCCGGAAAGCAGGAGTATTCCAACTACTCCTATAAGTGCCCCGAGTGACATTATTGCTTTCATCGGCGAACTCCCATTGCGCTACAAAAGAAATGAATGGCCACAATCATGACGCCTTCGGTGGCGGCGAACCCGTTTTTACCTGCGACAGATAATCGACGATCTTTTTCAGAGCGCCTGCGCTCAACTTTGTCCCGAATTCCTTCGGCATCAGGTTGTCGGGAAAGCCCTTTACAACATATGTACTGGGCGAGACGATCGACTCCATGATGTATTCTTGAGTGTTGTGCGCGGTTCCCTTGTATGCCGGATCCTTGATTCGGTTCGGTGCGTTCGTCCCCTCTTCCAGCAAAGGACCCTGTTTGCCGACTGCGCCAGGGATGCCGGGAATCGTATGGCACATGGCGCATGTCGCCTTGGAAAAAATCACATCGATCGGCTCGGTTCCATCAACCAGGAGGCTCCCACCCGCACCTGCCGGCTTGTCTTCTTGCTGTTTTGGCCGTTCAGCTTCGGGAATAAACTTCTCATACGACTTGATGATCTCGTCGTATGACGGAGCATCGCGCCCTTCGCGCACATATAACCAGGTATCAACGGCTGCCAGCTCTTGAAGACTCAATGAGATTGGCGGTTTGTGAATAGCAGGCATCGGGCTCGATTTGTCGTTCGTTCCCTTGACGCCATAACCGACAACCACATAGCAGCTCGGGCAGGCGTGGGATTCAGCAATATATTCCTGGCCACTTTCTGCAGTTCCTGACCCTGGGAAGGCTTCCTTTTGCTCATACTCTCTAGCGGCCGGTTTCCCCTTACTATATTTTGGATCGTCTAACCGCTCCTTACCCGCTCGATCTATCAGGCCAAGCAAATTGGGAGCTCGTTCACCGAGCATCCCTGCATGGAACGCGTGGCAGAGTGGACATTGGCCTTTGCCGACCGCACCCTGTTCTTTATTCTTTCCGATTCCTCCAAAAATGATCTTCTCGCCTTCATCGGCAAGTTGCTGGGAGGTCATCGCCTCCCACTGGAGCTTTTCCTCTTTGGGAGGAAATCCACCTTCAACCTGCGGCAACCAGTTTCCGTATCCTGACAGTCCAGCGGCAACAAGAAACATGAACCCACCGATCCTGAGCATTGCCGCGTGATTGGGGAAATAGACCCCCATCATAAAAGCCAACGAGGTGATGAGAACTAGGGACACGGGAAGCATCCGGTTCGCTTCGTAGAAGCTCCCCTTGTAGTGCGCAATGGCGATCAACAACATGCAGGCAGCGATCAGGCCAATAAAGAGCTTGAACAGTGACCGTTTCTTTGCTGCGCCGTCTTTAATGGACACCAGAGAATAGACGAACAGGCCGCCAATAAGCGCGAGCAGCGGCCACCCTATTGTCAGAGCTTCCTTTAACAGCTCACTCACAGTTGTAACCTCCTGAGGTCCGGGTAAGAAATAGGCATGCCATCATGTCTCTATCACCCCAGCCAAGATCCTAAAGATTATTAGTGGCCCCCAGCCGGCTGCGGTGCGCCGCCTGGAACTCCTGCCTTCGCTTCAACAGGCGCAGGCGCCCTCTTCATCCCGATGCTTCCGAGCCAGAAGACGAATAGGATGCTGACCCAGAAGAACAGCACATTGAACGAAATCATATTCGCTGCGAAGCCCACGGTATGGGTGTATGCCCAGGGTGAGTTATCACGCATAATCTCATTCACGTGCCAGAACAGTCTGACCGAAGAACGTATGTATCCCATCAAGCCCATCATCCAGGTAAAGGCGGTTGCGAGCATGATTAACGCATATTGCGATCGAACGGAGATCTTGCCCCACTCGATTGCCCCCATCTGCTTGGCACCCTTCATCATGGCACTATTGAGCGGGAACATGAAGAAGAGGCAGGACAACGTCGTCGCGACTTGAGGCACGGACAAACCCACCCGCACGTTTGCAGGAATGTAATAGCCATAGATGGCCAGCCAGATGATGTTCACATAGGCGCATGCGAAGAAGACACCCATGAAGATATTGCCGAACTTGGACCAAGACACCGTGGATACTTTATTACCTCGCATGTACCAGACGAAACTGAGAATGGTAGTCGTGATGATCACGTTAATTCCACCATTTTTGGCCGACATCACCCCATAGTTTCCCAACACCGGGTGTTGCTGACCACCCATCGCTTTGAGCTCAGCTGGAGTCATGACAATCGTATGGGGGGTAATGAACACCAGATAACCGCAGCAGAGAACAAATACGAGATATTTAATGTAGCGTTGATATTTTTCAGCGCCGCGCATCCGACCCAGTGCCTGCCACAAATAATAATTCGTGCTCAGGAAGAGGATGCCGATCATGGTGGCTTGAATAATGAAGAGCCAGGCCAGGAGACCACCCATGAGTGTAATGCCCATCTGCTGGCGATAGGCATAGACTTCGCGCATTAGCCAATACCCGGCGAATGGCAAGGGAATCAGGAACGCCACGCCGAGCGCCATGGCGATATAGCCCATCCAGTCATAATGCGCGCGATCCTCATCTGTCTTGGAGGCTAAGAATTTGTACGCCGCATACGCCGCCACGACACCACCACCGAACGCCATATTACCCAAAATACGGTGCACGTTGAGCGGATTCCAGAGGGCGGTATGAATGACATGCCAGATGTTCCCCAGAAACCGGCCTTGCTCATCGACGCCAGCCGGCGACATCATGAAGCCAATCCAGGAATTCGCCAGGAACATAAGTAACGTACCGATCACGTTCAACACCACGGACATACTCAAGTGAATCCACTTGAGGAACCCGGTCGTCATCTTGTCCCAGCCATAATAATAGATGTAGAGAGTTCCGCTCTCCGCTATGAACATCAGTGCATAGATATGCATGACTGGACGGAAGATACTGGACAAGTAGCCAAAAAATGCCGGATAGAGCGTCAGGAAGGTGAAAATCAACACACCACCAAGAATTGCGGTCAGTGAATAGGCCGTCAGACTAATCTTGATGAAGTCATGGGCGAGTTGGTCATACCGTTTTGCCATCGCCTTATCCTTCGACACCACCCCCATAAACTCAATCACCATGCAGAAAATTGGAACTGCAAGTACGAAACTCCCATAATAGAGGTGTTGCTGGTTCGCAAACCAGAGCAACACACGGCTCTCGAAGTTGTATCGAGGATAATCCTTAGGACCATCCGTGGTCTTCGGAGCAGGGGCCCCGACGACGATACCCTCTGTCTTATAATAGACATCTCGCCCCTTCTCGACCTTCGCCTCTCCATCCTTCTTCACAGCATCCGGTGCATCTGCGCCAATAGCCAGTGATGGAAGCGATACGGCAATGGGGAGCAGGAGAAGGCCTATCATCGCGCAAAGCGCCATGACCGAGAACAGCTTCTTCCCGGCTACACGTCCCATGAGATACCTCCTTGATGCATTCTTAAAAAAACTCATGCCATTTCTTTTCAAGCTCAAATCGAAATAGAACGGCAATCCGCGTTCTATTTCCGGAATAAATACCAGAAGTCGAGTCCCTGCGAATCCATTAAAAAGTGATCAACAGCGGTAAAGTACGCGATGCAGATGACTAAAGAGATCAGACCGTAAAGAATTGCACTTCCCATCGCATTCCTCCCTCAGACTTTGCGAACGTCCCAAAAATTAAAACCTGGCCGTACCCCGTTTAGCAGGGGCATTGAATTCCAGCGAACCAATAGAAAAACCACAGGCCCGCCGCGCAGGTTATATAAAATATCATCTTGCCGATTGCGATTTTTATTTCGCTGTCCGGTGTTGTGGGTGCTTCCGTTGCCGTGGACATCTCGTCTCCTTATTCCTGATGCGAATGGTCAATCCCGAATCAGCTCAGCGAATTTCTTGACACTCAGAAACCCATATGTTATTCAGAATTCCTTGCCACACAGGCAAATTCAGGGGAAAACCGATGAAAAAGAAATCAAAAGTGTTCGACATTATAGTTTTGGCCGGAATGGTTGTCAATATACTTGTGGCCGTGTTTCTCGTTCTCTACTACTTTGATATCCTGTAGGTTCTGAATGGTTTCCCCCCTCAGGGCAGCTCCGAACTCGCACAGCGAAATCCGATTGCTTCATCGCGAAAATCCGGAACCATTTTGCTTCTGCTGGTGATCCGAATATCGGCTCCCGTGGTCGCATATCCTCCCCCCCGAAGTACCCGAAATACCCCATGATCCGGGCTCGGCGGGTTCCGTTCAGGAGCCTCCTCGAAGTAGCGTTCCGCATACCAGTCGGCCACCCATTCCATGACATTTCCAGCCCCATCCATGACACCGTACGGGCTCTTGTCGGTCTGAAATGCACCGACGGATGCGGAGACGTCATGGCCATCCTGCACCCTGGCCCAATTCGCTCCGTTGGGCTGCTCCACATTGCCCCAGGGCCATAGACGGCCATCTGATCCCCGCATGGCCTTCTCCCACTCGGCTTCGGTTGGAAGCCGCTTCCCTTTCCAATGACAATAGGAATCTGCATCCTCCCATGAAACATAGACCACGGGCTGGTTGACGCCCTGCATCTTGCTCATGTTCTTGGCATAACGGGCCGGAGGACCCGATTTGCGATGTCCAGTCACCTTGACAAATTGCTGGTATTGAAAGTTTGTCACTTCGTACCGATCGAGGGCAAACGCATCCAGCACCAGCGTACGCTGTGGCTGTTCATCGAATCCCCCGTGATCAGTCCCTCGGATGAAGGGTCCTGCCGGAATCACAATCATTTCTTCCTGCACCGGCTCTTCCCGAGAGGTCTGCGAGGGATCAAGTGCCTCTGATGGGGTTGCATCCATGGATTCAGCCGGAGCCTTTTCAAATGGTGTGAGGGGGGAGCCACGGAGGATTCCCATGATGGGAATCGCAGCAAACCCAAGAATGGCAAGAAGAAAGAGGACCTTGAACTTCGTTTCTAGCATGTCTATTTTGACGCCGTGGGACTGTCGCCGACCTCCACATCACTCGCACAGCGAAACCCGATTGTGATATCCGTCCGCCACAACTTCGCAGCAAATCGTTTGGATAACCGAGCGTTGTGCTGGGTCTCTCGCCAGGACCCTCCCCGCACCACTTTCAATTCACCTGGTTCCGGCCCTTTCGGATCGCGGTATGGGGCTTTCTGATAGTAGTGTTCATCGTACGAATCGGCAACCCATTCCGCGACGTTCCCGGTCATGTCGTAGATCCCATAGGGGCTACGCCCGGTCTCAAATGAGCCGGGAGGCGCGAGATACCGAAACCCGTCCTCACTTCCGTCCACATTCGCATTGGCACGGCCGCTCATAAAGGTGTCGCCCCACGCATACTTCCGCTTTCCCTCACCACGGCCGGCTTTTTCCCATTCCGCTTCTGTGGGAAGTCGCTTTCCAGCCCACTTACAATAGGCCACCGCCTCGTCCCATGTCATACTCATTGCGGCAAACTCAGGCCTCAGCAGCTTGGATTGATCGTCCTCAAACACTTCGATCTTGGGTAGTGCCCGCTTGGTCATTTTGGCAAACCGGGCATATTCTTCTTGTGACACCTCTTTCGTGTCGATATAGAACGCCTTGAGATACGTTTGACGCTCCGGCGCCTCATCCGGATCGCCATCTTTACTGCCCATCATAAATGGGCCCTCGGGAACCTGTACCATCTCTCGGCCTTCATCGCTTATCTTCGTCTTGTACATGGAATAATCCACCGCAGGTGCACTGCTTGTCGCAGGGCGAGCTTCGGTCTTAATTGACGACGCCAGTGCCTTCATCTTATTCGCTTTGTAGGACTCATAGAGCAACAAACTAACCATCAGGATGAAGGATCCAAACACAAAGACGATCGAACCGATGAGCACTCCCCTATTTCCCATCCTGTCTCATGCTCCTTCGATTGCGCGTGACATGGAGTGATCAGTCCTCTCAGACGCGTTTTTTCTTTGCCGCACGCATATCCAGCAACATCGAGATCTGTACACCAAGAAATCCACCCATAGCCGCCCCGGCCCCCGCGCCCGCGGATATTCTCTCCGGGCCGGCAATCCACCAAGCCAGTGCCCCGCCTAACACTGTACCTACCAAAATACTCACCAGAAAACGGCGACCACCCATAAACCCGATGAAGCCACCGAGCACCAGCCCCGCCCCACTCGCAACCGGCATGATGTTACCGCCCATAATGAGCCCGATCAGCACCCCGACCGTTCCCATCACGGCCACACCGAACAGGATATCAATCACCCTTGAAGGTGCCGCGTATCCCATACTGGACTCAATCATACTAACAAAGATCTATTGTGCTAGCGTGCTGCGCTCGCAACCATTGAGCCAAAATCGATTTCTACGCCGGGCCCAGCGATGATCGAAATGCCCCAGGCTTTGGGGGCTGGTTCATGCTGATGAATCCGTTTGAAATCTTCGTAGACGTTCACGCGTTCTTCAAACCACTGGCCGACTTCCTTCGTGCCACTTTGCACCACGATCTCCGAGCCGCTGAACATTCCGCCTTCAGTAAACGTCCCTTCGGGCTTGGTGGCACTCCACACATACTTGGTAAACACGGGAATAAACATTAGGTCGGTGTCCAGTGACGCATAGATCGCCGCGATAGGCTCATTGTCCATTGTGGCTTTCTGCAGGCGCCAACGCCAGGTGAGGACCGGAAAGGCCTTCGGGTCCCAATCGATCTTCTTCTTCTTGATCCTCTGCCCCGCATCCTTCGCTGCCAGAAAATTCACACCGTTCTCTGCTTGGACCTTATACGCATCCCGACCCTTAGTCTGGCTTCGTTGATTTTCATGTTCCCAATTCGAGGGAAACCCGTCCGCTTCTTTTGCTTGAAAATTCTCTAAGACCAAGGATTGGTTTTGGGCCGAGACCACACCAGCGATTGCAACGCTCACACACATCACCAGCCCGACCGCGAGATATCTCCGGATCACCACCCCTCGCCCCATATCACCCACCTCTTTCAGTTATTAGGCCTCTTGCGACGAAGACGGCGGCACCAATACTCTCGTGTTTTCCTCGACCGGCTCTTCTCCCATCACAGACGACTGGTCACGCTGCGATATCCAGAATAGGGTGAACACCGCCCCCCAAAACACCGTCATATTAAGCGTCACCATCTGTGCCGCAAACGAGAAATCCGGCGTAAAGGCCCAGGGAGAGACATCGGCCATCAACTCACTCACGTGCCACGCCAATCGCCCGGAGGAGCGGATATAGCCCATGAGACCCATCACCCATGAGAACGCAACAGCCAATCCGAATAGGCCTACCATGCCCCTGAGGGAGATCTTTCCCCACTGAACCGGCCCATGGACGATCGCTCCTTTGAGCATCATATGATTGATGACCGCACCGACGACAAGGACTGTCAGTGTCGTTGCGGCCTGCGGCGTCGACAACCCGATACGGAGCTTCGCCGGCAGATAGTAGCCATACACTGAGAGC
>DATNCR010000354.1:0-3267 GCA_035607135.1 Nitrospiraceae bacterium | reverse complement strand
GACGACTTGGGTGAAGAGCGGCGTCAGCAGTGCGAAGAGTTGCAAGAAGAATGACGCAACCAGTACCTCGCCCAGATACTTCCGATACTTGACGATGGCGGGAATGAACCAGGTGAAATCGAACTTAAGATCTTGCAGCCGTAGGTTGGCCCGCTTGGTGAACAACAGTAATTGTCCAGTCCAGGCCGATTCGAATTGCTCGCGAGAGAGAATCAGCGGACGTGCTTCGGTGGGATCTTGGACGAGGACCTTCTCTCCTTCGAGCTTTGCGAGCACCACGTAACGGCCATCCGTCCGCTTCGCGACAGCTGGAAGAGGAATCCCACCGAGCTTGTTCCAGGTGGCGGTCAGAATGCCGGCCTTGAGGCCGAGATGCTTGGCGGCGCGCAGAAGACCGGTATCAGAGACGACTTCGCCCGATGGGACAAATTGGTGGCGCAACTGCGCGCCATCCGCCGGCAAGTCATAGAACCGGGCCAAAATCAACAGACAGATCAGACCCGTGTCCTTAATTTCCGGCACAGCAGATGGAGGTACTGGTTCAGTCGGAGGAAGAAGGGCCCTCCCTATGTCTGCTGGCATGGCGTCATCTTAGAGGACCCCCGGCCTACCAACGAAAGAATTTCTTCGGTTGCAAGTACATTTGAGCCAGGCCACCCATCCGATTAAAATTGATGATGAGAACTTGCTTCATCATCGGCGCTCCAGTCACAGCAACTTATGGTTTTGGTTTAAGCTCCCTGGCATCACGCGGGCCGACCAATACGTGCAGAATCTGCTGATGCAGTCGCGCCATCACATCCATGCCCATCGCCACGCGAGTGACGAGCTGGCCATCGATCACCTTCGGGGCGACTTGGCCGTCTTTCGCCGTTCGAGCAATTGCACCCAGCAAGGCCGGCTCGATGAAACCGAAGTCCAGATAGGCAATCCCTTGCGCCATACCCACGTTACTGTAGTTCGCCTGGTGCGGCAGATTGGAATGGTCCGCAGGCTTGAGGCGCACGTTGAGAGCACTGGTCTTGTCTTTGGCTTCATTCATGGGATTCGGCTCCTTTTATTGAATATCACTGATACAGCTGAGGGGGTAATTGCACAGACAAAGGAAAAGGTTCCATATTTATGCTTTCTTAACTTGAAGGGCCGAATGTAGCTATTACTTAGTGTTCCTGTCAAGTGAATTATTGTCTTTCTCATTCCTATGATTGTGCAGGACATTGCGCAGACTGGACCGGACCCAATGGAGCCTGAGAGTTTAGGGAATTTGTAGGCTCCCCATACATGTTTAGGTGAGGGCATTCGCTCCTATCCATCGCTGGAGAGCCACTGATGGATCTGACGGCGAGACCCTACAAAAGATGGACGAGCCAACTCGATATCCTCTATCATCAACGTCCAGCTATACTCCGCTAAACCCAAATAGCCTATCTTGCATGAATGGCCCGATCGTATCTGCGTTGCTCAATTCCAAATCTTCGGAGTCGCGACGAGTCTCAATTATCCCTATGGTGATCTTTCTCTCATGTTTGTTTCTTGTTCTGACCATGGGCCATCCGCCGGTGGCCATGAGCGCGCTTCCTTCGGATGATATGGCGTTGGTTCCTGCCGGAGAATTCTTGATGGGGAATCCGGCCGGAAGCGATGGCCTTCCCGACGAACAACCGCAACGCCTCGTCTACACCGGAGCGTTCCGGATCGACCGCTACGAAATCACCCACGATGCCTATGCACGATTTGTCCGGATGACCGGGCATCGTGCACCGGCAAACTCGAACCCTGCTGCCACATTGTGGGAAAGCAATGTACCGATCTCCGGCATTGGCAGACATCCTGTGATCAATGTCAGCTGGGATGATGCCGTGACCTACTGCGCCTGGATCGACAAGCGTCTGCCGACCGAGGCGGAATGGGAAAAGGCGGCGCGCGGCACCGATGGCCGCCGCTATCCTTGGGGAAACGAATGGGACTTCACGAAGGCCAACAGCGCCAGCTATTGGGCCGGACGAACCATTGACGACTTTGAGAGCGGTGTAAGCTGGGATGCGTTCTGGATCAAGGGTGAGGGCGCGAAGATTTCAAAAGAGAAGGGCATCAAAGGAGAAGTGCTCACGACACCAATTGGAAGTTTTCCCGATGCAGTAAGTCCCTATGGCCTCTACGATATGGCAGGCAACGTCGCTGAATGGGTGCAGGATTGGTATAACCCGAACTATTATAAGGAAGCCCCTCTCTCAGACCCTCAGGGACCTCTTCGCGGTGCGATCAAAGCGATGCGTGGCGGATCCTGGCTCAAGCCAGCTATCAGCCTTCGCACAAGTGACCGCGACTGGGGTCTGATGGATAGTCGCCCGAGTGGCACCGGCTTTCGCTGTGCCCAAGACGTTCATTAGTCACGTTGCACGTCGGTGGCTTGCATGGTTGGGACAGGCCGGAGGATTTCTTGACCATACTGTCAGCCCCCACTCACATGAACAATCCTACAGGCAGATGGACTTGCACGGAGCTGCAACACGTGGTATTGGGATACAGTGTCCCGTTCTGAGGCGCGGCCGGACTGATCGCTTCGATCGTTGCCAGGCGACTCAATATGTCGGGCCCCAAAGCATGCGCTGCTCCGATGCTATTTATTCGTCAGCAGATAATCGAGTCGTTCGACCCTTACAACCGGCATAATCACGCCGACCCCTTCTTGGTCGTGCGAAAAGTCGTACACCACTGATTCGTCAGGAATGAGCCGTCCGGTCAGGGCCACCGTGAGATCGACCGACTCGCCTCGCGCAACCCGTTGCTCGAGTTCATGCCGCAGCGTCGATGATACCTTCACCACAAGATTGCTCGGAAGATCTTCGCACTTGAACCGTACGACGCCCCACCGAGTAGGCGTCAGCCTCGGACCAAGTGCAATGCGAAATCCACCAGCGTCCGCGTCATACCGAGATAATTCACCGAACCAGACAAAGGTGATGCGCTGTGTCAACGCAGAATTACCTGCGCGCTTTGCATCACGCTCCCGGTTCAGCGTAAAGAGCCTCTCATCATGTCCAGGGTCATCATGGCCATGGCCATAGACCAGATCCCAGTCGGGCGGGATCTTATCTAGTGAATCAAGAAACTGTTCAAGTGAGCGAGGCTCGATGAGGATATGGGAGTCCTGCGGCAGGATGGTGTGGAGGTCCTTGGGCGCAATCGCCAGAAGGGGTCTCGTCCCGAGAGCCTCTTCAGCCCGTCCTTCTCCAACCGATCCGACGGTCAGAAGCAGAACGGCGA
>DATNCR010000331.1:0-9791 GCA_035607135.1 Nitrospiraceae bacterium | reverse complement strand
CGGATCCTCTCAGTATCGTTGATGCATCGTCTACACTCGGCATCAGCGGAACCGTCAATATCCAATCGCCGCTGCAGAATGTCGGTGGAGAGCTGACGGCTTTGACCCAGGAATTCTCCAGCGCGGCCGCGCTGCTGGCCCAACAGTGCGCAGCTCGGGCCGTGGCTGGCAAGTTCAGCACCTTTGTGGTCGCAGCCCGTGAAGGTCTACCGGTGGAGCCTGGCGGATTCTTAGCCAGCCCATCGTTGACGGCTGAACTGCTTGGATCACGCCTCTCTGGGCTGGACCCACAGACTCAGCTCTCAGCTGTCACGGGGCTGTTCTCGAAGTACGATGCCAGGCCCATCCAACTGGCCAGGTTTGGGGAGGCATGTCACCGCCAGTGAGCGGGAGGACATATATTCCGAGACCTAATCAGGCTGCAGAAAAACCATTTCAGCACAGCAGAGATTTCGACACCCGTGAAAGGTAAATCGTGAAACGTGAAATGTAGTACGTGGGAGGTACGGTGATCCTCGTGATACGTTTCACGATTCACGTCTCACGTTTCACGAATATTTGTAGGGGACTGGTTGTTGCGACGCTGGTCCTGCTGGCCATCTGGATCGCGCCTGACCTAGTGTCGGCGCAGATTGCCCCTTCTCCGCTTCCTCCTCCGATCCTGCCTCTTCCCACTCCGCTGCCCAAGGAACTGCCGAAGCCCGAGCCGCCCATGCCGAGTATCCTGCCCCCTGCTCCCGTTCCGGCACCGCGAGGACCCATGCCCACGGTGAGAGTATACGTCCGAGAGATTCTTGTCTTGGGAAGCACGGTCTTCACGCCGCAAGAGTTGGCTCAGGTCACTGACCCCTACCGGAATCGAGAGATCACGTCGGAAGACATCGAATCACTGCGCGTGGCCATGACGTTGCTATACGTGCGACATGGCTACAGCACGTCCGGTACCCTTGTGCCGGATCAAGCGATCGTGGAAGGACTACTTACGCTCCAGGTCATTGAAGGGACATTGAGCCGGATTAACGTGGAGGGCAATTATTGGTTCCGGTCCAGCTATTTCACCAGCCGGCTCCAGCGTGACGCCGGACCGCCGGTCAATGTGAATGCACTTCAGCAGCGGTTGCAGCTTTTTCAAACCGACCCGCGCATCGAGCGGATTAACGCAGAATTGCGACCCGGCGAAACCCGCGGAGAAAGTGTATTGAACCTCCGGGTGGCTGATCGCCGGCCGATCAAGGCGTGGCTTGAATACAACAACTTCTCAGCACCGGGAGTTGGTTCCAACCGGGTAATGGGGACCATCGTGGATGAAAATCTGTTGGGGTTCGGGGACAGGGTCAGCGTCCAGTACGGTCAATCGTTTGGCATCGATGCGAATGCGCATGGCAGCGGGATCATTCCGAACTTGAATGTGAACTATGTCATCCCGTTCACCCCCTACGATACGACCTTCGCCGTGGACTACCGGCGGACCGATTTCACGGTTATTGACAGCAATGTGAAGGCGCTGGACATCAACGGTAAGTTCGAATTGATCGGGTTTACTCTGCGGCAGCCCGTCTTCCGTACGCTGTCTCAAGAATTTGCTTTGGCATTGAGCGGCCAGTCGGAATCGTTCAGGACCTCTCTCCTCGAAAACCCGTTTGAATTCCAGAGTGGATCCACTAACGGGCTGTCCCAGGTGTCCGCGCTGCGCTTCGCACAGGAGTACGTACATCGCACGCAGGATCAAGTGATCTCGGGGCTGTCTCGGATGAGTTTCGGTCTTCCCGTACTGGGAGCGACCGTCAACAGCGGGCCCGACCAGGCCACCGGAGAATTTTTTTCCTGGTTGGGCCAAACGCAACTGGTCAGGCGGTTGAACCCCACCCGCGTCACATTGCTGGCGCGAGCCGATCTACAGCTGGCGAACAAGCACCTGTTCCTCATGGAGCAGATGGCGGTCGGCGGGCGTTACAGCGTGAGAGGTTATCGGGAATTCACGCAACTTGGGGACAATGTCTTCCTGGGATCCCTTGAGACTCGTATTCCAGTCTATACATCGGCAATCGGGGAAGAACTCTTGTACCTGGTACCGTTTTTTGATTATGGCCGGGCTTGGAACACCAATACTGTCGTCTCTCCTACTCCGGAGTGGTTGGGAAGCGTGGGAGTTGGAACGATCTGGAATTTTTGGCGGGGGAGCCGCTTTGAAGTGTATTGGGGGCAACGTCTGAATCCTCCTGCCCAATCTCACCACACCAACTTGCAGGATTATGGTGTGCATGTGCAGTTGGTAGTCCAGGCGTTTTAGCAGGATTAGGGGCGAGGGCTGGGCGAGATAGGCGGGACTGGCGCGTGCGGGCTGAAGGCTGAGGGGCGGGGTTCGAAGTTCCTAACCATTCAGCCTTCAGATTGCCTCACCGGGCCCGCATTTCTCGCAAGTCTCGTGAGTCTCGCGCGAATAAGGAGAATCGTCATGACACGCACTCTTCTCGTGAGTCTTTTCCTCTGTCTCTCAGTGGGACTTGGTGCTGACATCTATGCGCAGGAGGCGATTCCGGTCGATCAGCTGATGCAGGACGGCAGCCAGGCATATCATCATGGAGATTTCGAGCTAGCAGTCGAGCGCTGGACGCAAGCGGAAGCCACCTACGAGCGATCCGCTGCGCGCGCGGAGCAGATCGACGCGTTAATTCGTCTGTCCGAGGCCTATCAGTCGCTTGGCCGTTATCGGACGGCGACGATTCGCCTTGATCAAGCCAAGGTCTTCGCAGCGGAGCGTGACGATTCTCTCCTGTCGATACGGATTCTTTGGAGGTCGGGCAGCCTGTATCAGGCTGCCGGGCAGCACGCGGAGGCTGAACGGTCGCTACAAGAAGCCCTCCGGCGGGCCAAGGGGCTTCCCCAGGCATCGTTGACTGCTGCCATCTTGAACGATCTGGGGTATCTGGCCGCTTCGCAGGGAAAGTTTGCCGCCGCGCTGGCCTCCTACAACGAATGTTTCCAAATGGCTCAAGCGGTTCCGGTGAAACTGCTGGCAGCCACGAGCCAGGTCAATGCCGCCCGCGTGTCGTTGCCCATGAAGCAGTATCGTGAAGGCAAGACGCGGCTTGACCAGGCCACCGACATCTTACGGGGACTTGAGCCGTCGCACGAACAGATCAGCGCATTCATCACGGTTGGGCTGACGTATGCCAAGTTGCGCACCTTCCTCGTTGACCTAAACAAAGACCTCACACTCGCGGCATTTCAGACGCTTCATGAGGCGGCTAGAATTGCGGATCAGCTTGGTGACCGTCGGGCCTCATCCTTTGCGTGGGGGTACTTGGGGAAGCTCTATGAGGATGAGCGTCGGTATGCGGAAGCGCTGGGTGTGACGCAACACGCGATTCTGATGAGCCAGCAAGCTGCAGCGCCCGAAGCGCTCTATCGATGGCAGTGGCAAGCAGGCAGACTCTTAAAAGCGCTCGGAAAGCCGAAAGAGGCGATCGGCGCGTATCGGCAGGCGATCGTCGCGGTCCAGTCCATCCGTCCGGAAGTCTCCGCAGTGGCCGCCGAAGAACAGGCGGGCGTTTCCTTTCGTGAGACTGTTGGAGCCGTGTACTTTGAGTTGGCCGATCTTCTGCTGCGGGATTCTGAACAGGATATCGATCCGCCGCATCGCGAGGCCATCTTACGTGAAGCGCGCGACACAGTTGAACTGTTCAAAGTGGCGGAGCTGCAAGACTACTTTCACGATGATTGCGTACAGGCCGCGCACTCCCAGGCCACGGGTTTGGAGCGGATTTCAAAAACCGCGGTCGTGATTTATCCCATCATGCTTCAAGATCGTCTGGAGATTCTGGTGAATCTGCCTTCGGGCATGGTGAGAAAGACCGTTCCAGTCGACGCAGAGACCTTGACTGAGGAAATCCGCGCATTTCGAAACTTGCTGGAGAAACGCAGTACTCGGCAATATCTTTCCCATGCCAAGAAATTGTATGGGTGGCTGATCCAGCCGATTGAGCCGCTGTGGGCTGATTCAGGAATCGACACCCTGGTCATCGTGCCGGACGGTGCGCTTCGGACAATCCCATTGGCCGCGCTGCATGACGGCAGGCAATTTCTCATCAAGAAATACGCGGTAGCAACAACCCCAGGCGTCACGCTCACGGATCCTCGGCCTTTGGATCGCAAAGGCATCAAACTTCTCTCCGTAGGCATCACCGAGGCCGTGCAGGATTTTCCGGCGCTGCCCCATGTCTCGCGAGAGTTGGAGACCATTCAAGGACTGTATGGAGGCACTGTCCTCCTCAACAAACAATTTATGATGTCTCGAGTGGAGGAAGAACTGAAAGGGCATCCCTACTCGATCATGCATATCGCGTCGCATGGGCAGTTCCAGAGCGACAGCAATGAGACGTTTTTGTTGGCCTACGATGGGAAAATGACGATGGATCGGCTGGAAGAGTTCGTGGGCATGCTGCGTTTTCGAGAAGAACCTTTGGCCCTTATCACCCTGAGCGCTTGCGAGACCGCTGCTGGGGATGACCGGGCTGCTCTCGGTTTGGCCGGTGTGGCGATCAAGGCAGGGGCACGGAGCGCCTTGGCTTCACTGTGGTTCCTTGATGACCAAGCTTCTTCCCAGCTGGTCACAGAGTTTTATCAACAACTCCATGACGATTCCGTGGCTTCCACAGCGATGGCTCTCCAGCGTGCACAAATAAAATTTCTGGAACATCCTGAGTACAATCATCCCGCCTACTGGGCGGCATTCTTGTTGCTCAATAATTGGCTTTAGTTTACGCTTCCGCCGTGAGCACTCTCCTGAAGCTGGGTCGATCGACTTTTACTGTCAGCATGCTTGCGGGAGTATTGGTTGCCCTCTCCGTCCTCGGCATCCGGAATACCTCAATCCTTGAGCCTCTTGAATTAACAGTCTATGACTGGATGACCCAATCCCGTCGTGGCTCGGAAGGGGCTGACCCTCGTATTGCCCTTATCACGGTCACCGAACAGGATATTTTAATTCAAGGTCGGTGGCCTATCACCGATGCAATCCTGGCCGAGGCCTTGGAGCGGCTCGTACAATTCAAGCCGCGTGCGATCGGCATTGACATCTATCGTGATATTCCTGTCGATCCCGGTCACACAGACCTGAACAGGGTCCTTGTAGAACATCCCCAGATCATTGCAGTGACAAAGCTGGGTGGTGGCACGGTGGCCAGTATCCCTCCGCCTCCGGTGTTGGCCGGGACCGAGCAAGTTGCGTTCAATGATATCCTGATCGATTCTGACGGAATTGTTCGTCGTGGCTTGCTATTCCAGGAGGTCGGAGACCAAACAGCATATGCCTTCGCGCTTCGATTGGCGCTACTGTTTCTTGCTGAGGAGGGGATTGGCGCGCAGCCCGACCCTGAATATCCTGAGCAACTTCGCCTGGGACCCACCACCATTCGGCGGTTTGGACCCTACGACGGTGGGTATGTCGGCGCTGACGCCGGCGGGTATCAGACATTAGTAGATTTTCGCCGTGGGCACAGCCAGCCAGTCTCATTCTCATTGACCGCTCTGCTCACCGGTCAGGTGCCTCCGGACGCAATTAGGAGCAAGATTGTCCTTTTTGGTGTCACGGCTGAGAGTGTTCCTGATCTGTTCCATACACCATTCAGCTCCGGGAATGACACCGGCCGTATGATTCCCGGGGTCGCAGTCCATGCCCATATCGTCAGTCAGCTACTTGGAGCTGGTTTGGAAGGGCGGCGCCCGATTGACACGCCCAGTGAATCACAGGAGTGGCTGTGGACGATCCTGTGGGGTCTGTTAGGTGCAGCACTTGGTGCATGGACGCGTTCTCCATGGCGGCTTGCGCTAGGTGTGGCAGGCGGGCTCTTGATCCTTGGCATCAGTGTGTGTGTTTCGTTTCTTCAGGGATGGTGGGTTCCACTCGTGCCGCCATCCCTGGCTTGGTTTCTCTCTGTATCCGTTGTCACGGCTTCGGTGTTGAGCCGGGAGCGAAAGGAGCGCGCCCTTCTGATGCATCTGTTCTCCAAGCACGTGTCCGGGGAGGTGGCTGAAGCAGTCTGGCGACAGCGCGACCAGTTTCTGCAAGATGGGCGCCCTCGGTCACAGCAGTTAGTCGCGACGGTTTTTTTCTCCGACTTTAAGGGCTACACGGCTGCTTCAGAAAAAATGACCCCTGAGGCTTTGATGGACTGGGTCAATGCGTATCTGGATGTTATGGCAGGACTGGTGATCAAGCACGGAGGTGTCATTGATGATTACGCAGGGGATGCGATCAAAGCGAACTTCGGTGTCCCACTTCCACGCAACTCCGAGGAGGAGATTGCCCAAGATGCAGTGCATGCCGTGGTTTGTGCTCTAGCCATGGAGCAGGAGATGCACCGGCTTAATTTGCGACATGAACAGGCTGGTCTCGCGACGATCGGGATGCGGATTGGGATTCACACCGGACTGGTTGTTGCCGGAAGTGTCGGTACTTCGGAGCGACTCAAATACACGACAGTCGGTGACGCGGTGAATACGGCGGCGAGACTAGAAAGCTTGGATCGGGATATCGTTCAGGAGTCGCCAGGCCCGCGATTATGCCGGATTTTGATCGACGAGAGCACTAAGGGCTATCTTGGGGATCGCTTTGTGCTCGATCGGATCGGAGAGGTCAGCGTCAAAGGCAAAGAACAAACCCTCATGGTTTACAGGGTCCTTGGTCACACAGGGGAGACACCACCTACTCAGCAGTAACCCCACCAGCTCCCGCGCGCTGATTGCCTTCTCCTGTGCTCATCGTGCTCATCCGGCCTTTCCATCCTGAATAGTGAGGTCAAAGCTTCCGACCTCTGGTAAGTCGACCTGATCCAACAGTTCAACCCGTTGCTTTCGTAAAGCTATATTGGTCGGCGTCGATTCGATCAGTTCCGAAATGGTCATCACAGCGTCATACCATAGCCCATCCGCTGCAAATCGATAAAAAGCTTCGGTCGTGGGAGCGGCTGTTAGGGCTGCAGAATTCATGTCGGTACGTTCGACTCGCTCAATGGTGCCGACCGCGATGATATCTTTGGATCGACGCTTAGGGTCGAGGACGAGAGTGATAGACCAACTGTAGCGCTCACCAGAAATCAGTTTTACCCCATAGTCTGAGAGGCGCACTCGTTGTATCCCGGCCTTTGTGGGAGCCGGCAATCGCTTTTCTAGGAGAGGTGTATCGCCTTTCTCAAGCGTCAGGGTCAATTCTACGGGGTTGGTCACTACGTCGGAGGCAAACCAATAGAGATCCGGTTGCTCACGTACGGTTAAGCCGGTGTGATCTGGTGCAAGTACAGACAAGATCGGAACAGATTTGTTTGTTCCTCGAGTACCTCCTCCTACCCGCCGCCCAGCCGAAGGGGCCCCGAGACCGCGAGGCGGCTGATACAGGAGAGCTTTGGTAACTTGTCCGGCCTGTGCATGTTGCCCTTTAGTCTCCTTCGCCATCGATGAGGACGCACCTGTATTTTCCTCTGCAGTCACCACAAGCGGTAGGCCGATGAACACCCCGATTATGAACCCCCACCTCGTTAGTGTTGCTCGTTTCATAGAGGTACCTCCTATTTTCTCTAACACCATTGCTATCTTTTAGTCACAATGCAATAGATAGGCCAGGCGGGAACATACATGGAATGATCGAACACCCAGTTCGACTAACACAATAAAACTATGATTGTCCAGCAATAATATGACGAAGCTGGCGCGTAGGAGAACTGGTCATATCTCTTTGGAGCTTCTTGGCTGTGATGAAACGATCCAGTCTGAATCGAAAGTGATTCCACTGTTATTCTTGTCTAGTTGTACCATCAACACATACCTATTCTCTGAGTCCCCATAGGCAAATCACTCGTCTAACTCCCAATGGATGAATCCCCTCGATTGAGGGGATATCTACTTGTAGGGATTGTGGTTTTCTCGGCATTCCCCTACATAGAATGCAGTTAGTTGATCGAGAAGGAGTCTCATAGCTCCTATCGGAGATCGAGTTCGTTTCGCCCGTTATTGGCTGGCATAGGGATGAATGCCTATAGTCTCCAAGCTATCAGCTAAAGATGAGATGAGAAGAAATCAAAGACCAGGAGAAGTTGTCCATTTTAATTTGGCTGAACTTAATGTTTGCCGTAACCGCCGAAGACTTAATCGTGAAGGTATTGTGTGCCCTACGGTATTAGATCTGACTAGAACAATCAGCGTTATTTTTGTCTTGGCCTTGCTGAGCGCATGCGGCGAGCCGATGTTTGAAAACGCCGGCAGTCAGCATAGTCTGCTTGAAGATCGTGAGGCCTGTGCTATGGAGATGGAACAGAGTCCCGCTGCGATTGCCTACCGTCAAAACCCCACAGCGCATCCGGAATATGCGAGCCAAGTCTTTACAGACATGAACCGCTGCATCGAACGCAAGGGTTGGAAGCAAGTAAGATCTCAGCAAGAGCAGGTGCGTGAAGCGATTACCTCCGAAATGGCTGAATTAGGTCCGGCTGTGCCACTCTCAGATCACAAGTCCACAGAAGCGTTCGTGCGAGCAGTCGAAGATAGAGTGGCGCGTCCCTCAAGTTCGGTACGAAGTGCCACGAGGACAGACTAACTGCGTCGCGCCGATACACATGTCGAGGGAACTACTCCCGATTTCATGGACATCTCAAAAGGGGATAAGGGGATAATAGGCTTCAGGAGGGTGTCCACAAAAATGGGGCAGATCACGATGCGGGATGGGAATTATGTCGGAATCCATCATACACCCCGTCAGCCGAACACTTCATACGATCCCATTGAACGGTTTCAGCGTCGACACGGTCAGTAATGGATCCACTCCCATTGTTCCGGACAGAAGTCCAGGTATGGCTTGCGGCGTCGGGAAGATCATGCGAGCCAAGAGGCCTGTGCGGGTCGTGGTTTTCGTTTTATGCATGATCCGCTTGAGATGTTCCTTGACAGTATATTCGCTCAGATTCATTCGATTGGCGATCTCCTTATTGGTGAATCCGAGCATAAGATAAATGATGACCATCTGCTCGCGTTCGGTCAGGTGATAACGTTGCTGCATGCTGGCGTCTGGGCATTCGAGTTTTTGCTGATTCAGCTGTTCCATGATGACCAGGAATCTGCTGTTTTCAGCGAGGGGTTCATCCGGAATACAGAACCCGCGAAGACGGAGCCGCTGATCGTTGGCAAAACAGAGCCGTTCCACTTGGATAGACTCGCAATCCTTGGGATGATCGTAGTGCAATAACAGACGGATGAGGTCGTGAACTACGGTATGAATCTGTTCTGGGATAAGACCTGAATCGCACTCTCTGGTCGATAGGGGTTGTAATTGCCGGGTAAGTGCCTGGGCCTCAGTATTCATGAACAAGAGCTGACCCGTGCTTGTGAAGAGAATGATGCCAGTTGCACCTTGTTTCGGTGGGTCTTGTGATCTCGTGTACCCATTACGTGGCCTGGCTGGGTTTTCTGATGCAATTGTCGACATGTGTCCCCCCCATCCTTTGCACTTGGAGCTTGTCGGAATATTCGATCAAGTCAGGTCAGCCATCTCCAAGCGTGCGTTACAGGATTGATGATCGGCAGCTCAGGAGAGAGGGTGCTGCACCCTGGCTCGGTGGACTTGTAGATACTGAGAATTCCCTCCAATTTTAGTTGTGAGTTGTGAAGCAACTCGCACAGAACGGCAACTCCTGTCAAGTTTTGTACTACATAATATTGTAGTAATAGGTAGAGCAAAGCAAGTACTGGACCAAAGTATTATCATCCTGGCGAAAGATTGCGCAAGGATTCAAATGATAGGA
>DATNCR010000330.1:0-3795 GCA_035607135.1 Nitrospiraceae bacterium | reverse complement strand
TGGGTATTTTGTACCGTTGGATGTGTATCACTGTCAACCCATACTCCTGCGGGGTGGACGTGTGTTCATTTGCGTGCCCCTGTGACGGTTCACTACCATTTTTCTTGCATCATTGATCTGACAAAATAGAAACACGGCCGGTTCAGATCAGAAGGAGCCGGTAATTAAAAGTTATGGATAACGTTTCGATTTGGCTCATGGTTGAAGACATTATAATAATAGCGCCCATCATACCCGTATACCCGCCAAACCCTCAGCCATGAATGAGGAGTATAATTGGACAGTACATAGAGTTGATCGTCAGTATACCGGTGAGGAGGTGCACGATGCGCGTTGCCCTACTGCTCTCGATTTTGGCGTGTAGCATTCTGGCATTTCCCTCTCTTCCTTCATGGGCCTACCGGGACTACTTCACGGCGGAGCAGAAAGCGCTGCTGGATAAGATCCAAACTGTGCGTATCGAGGCAATAGCACTGGTAGACAAGGGAGGCATTGACGCTGCGCCGATTGCCGAGCTCGTAGCCCGCCGAATGGGTGAATTGGGGTTCACGGTCGCACGAGAGGCCGGTAAACCTCATGACGCTGTGGTGAAAGTAAAATGTGAACAGCGAAAAACCTGGGAAGGTACCACTTCTGCTGGCGGAGATGCGGATTTGCCCGATGCCCCGTCGCGACTGTGGAAAGGCCCCGCCTGTCAGATGACCTATCTTCTCGGTGACATGAAGATCAAATGGCAGAAAGAAATCCGAACCGAGTTTGAAGATGCGGGACAAGCCGCGCAATCGGCCAACGCGGGAGATCCGGGGACCTATGCCATGGACAAATTAAAGGATGTGCTCGAGACATACGAATTTCCCTTGTTACTGGCCGCTGAATGGGGTCAGCCGGAGCGACTTCTGAAGTTGCTCGATCGATCCGATACGCCGCAAGCCAGAAAGTTCAAAATTATTTCTCTCTTAGGCGAGATGCAAGCCGACGAGGCCTTGCCGAAATTGAAAGAGGTGCTCAAGGATCGAGACTTTGCGAAGCAAGCGATTGGGGCGATGGGCAATCTCGGCAGAGAGGGTATTCCATTGCTGGTCAACATCATGAATACCTCTCCGCAGCTTGAATTGCAGGCAGCGGCAGCCAAGGGCTTGGGAAAATTGGGCGGGACGCACGGCGATGCCTCCGTTGTGCCGCCGTTGCTCACCAAGCTGATGGATCCCAAGACAGATTGGTCCGTGCTCACGGAGGTGGCGTGGTCGCTGGGCAAGATTCCGGATAAACGATCGATCCAACCGCTCTACGATCTCGACAGGAAGCTAGAAACCATGCGCGATCCGGAGAATGTGCAGTTGAAGAAACTCAAAGAAGCGGTGTTCTGGGCGATCAAACAGTGCGATACGTGGGATCAGTTCAGCTAAGCTAAGCTAAGACGTACACATGGTCGCGGGATCACACCGGCAGCCGCTCATTTCCTCAACTCCGGTCCGTGCGCGATCGGTGCCAGTTATGTCTTCGCACCTCTGCGCTGTCTTCGGTAGTGCGCGGCCACCTTCATCCGGTTACCGCAGATACTCATGCTGCACCACTGGCGGGCATGGTTCTTCGTCGTATCGTAAAAAAATAGGATGCAGGCTTGATTCCGGCACTTCTTTACGAGAGGGAGATCTTTGGTGCACAGCAGGTCGCTGGCGGCTTCGGCCAACAGTGCCAGGAACTGAGAGGGGCCATGCGTCGAAGAATAGAAGTGACGTTCAACGCGGCCGGTTGTACGAAGGAGTTGTGGATAGCCTGGGCGTTGGCTGAGCAACCGGTTGATTGTTGCGATCACTGATTGGGGAACCGGTTTGCGAGCCACAATCTGTTCCGCCATCTCGCGTAGGACCATCCGAAACGCCTTTGCCTTACTCAGCAGTCTCACTCCTTCAGCCTGACCGAGTCTTGCCGCTATCCCCTTTCCTTCGTTTGCATTGAGAAGTTTCGCTCTAATGAGCCACTCAATTACATCTGCACGCTCCTCCAGAATATCCGTTCTCCGCCCATCCAGAATCAGTTCTGTATTGATGAAATCCAAACACGGATGATTTCCTACAAACAGGAATGGCCGTGTGGCGCTCACCCGATTCATCGATACCTCCCTTCAATCGATCATGGAGAAACCATCAAATAGGCTCTTGACAGGTTAGTCTAATTTCGATATAACCGTCAAATACACATTTAGACAGTTACAAGCTAACCCTCCTTTTTAAAGAGAGGACGTATGAAAACTGCCATTATTATCTTGTCCGATCCGAAAAACGGTTCGGAGGAGGCGCTCGGACGCGTGTTCAACGCTCTGGCGCTTGCATCCGAATGTCAGCAGAAGGGAGATGAGGTGGCCGTGGTGTTTAATGGTGCCGGTACACGATGGCCGGCTGAACTGACAAAACTTTCGCATCCGGCCAATGGCCTCTACAATGCAGTTCGCGATGTCGTAGAGGGTGCCTCATGCGGTTGTGCGGAGGTCTTTGGAGCTATGGAGGGGGTCAGGTCGTGCGGGGTGCCGATCGTGAAAGACCATGTGTTGGCCGGGACAGCAGGCCTCTTGAGTCTTCGGCGATACCTTGCAGAGGGATGGAATACGATCGTCTTTTGAGCCGCACTTCTTAAGGCGGTCAGGAGACTCTTTTCTGACCGTGCTGATCTGAATGACTACGAGTGAGGTCACGACCATGAAGGTGATGCAGCTTTGGCGGTACCCGGTAAAGTCGATGGGTGGTGAACAGCTGAATCATGCACGCATTAGTTCGCTCGGGATTGAAGGGGATCGCGTTGTCCATGTCGAGGACGTGCACGGGCATATGATCACGGCCAGAACGCACCATCGGCTTCTCGGTCACCATGCCACGCTCAATGCGTCCGGCGAACCTTTGGTTGACGGCCTGCTCTGGAGCGATCCTACGGTCAGCAAAGCTGTGGCACATATCGCAGGGCCTGGCGCTAGGCTGGTTCGCGATGAGTCGACCAATCGCTTCGATGTACTGCCTTTGCTAGTTGCGACAGATGGAGCCATCGCCGCGTTTGGACATGATGGCCGGCGCCTTAGACCGAATCTCGTGATCGGTGGCGTCGAGGGGCTGGCCGAGCGCGACTGGCCAGGCCAATGCCTACACATCGGGGACGTCATCATCGGAATACAGGATCTCCGTGGGCGGTGCGTCATGACGACATTTGACCCGGACAGCCTGAAACAAGACCGTCAGGTACTCAAGGACATCGCGCGGAAATTCGGCGGCACGCTCGCCTTAAATTGTTATGTGATTCGGGGTGGCGAGGTTCGAGTTGGAGATCCCGCAGGATTGGTACCGGAGCATGAGTGCGAGGCCATCGGTGCATAGGGAATGAGCGCTGCGACCCACCTAGCGATGTTCGCCGCAAGAACATCTGTCCACCTCATCGATGACGGCCTGGTCAGTGGTGCCGCACCCTGTCAGGGTCTATGGGAATGAGTGGTGCCTGATTCCGACGAGTACAATGGGCGGCAACGCTATTGCTCGAGCCATGACGATTATGGGTCTACCCATGGAAGCGTTCGGGAAGGAACTCCGAGATTCTGGCCAGTGTGTCTGGAGAAACGCGCGAGAGAAATCGGGCAGGCCATCTGTTGCTTCTCGGAAGGAGGAAGGGGCTCTTCCCGTGGGAAGAGCCCCGCTTTGCTTCAAGCACAAATCGAATCACTGCTCTCTTGTGCCGTTACTTGACGATCACTTCCACGCGGCGGTTCTTGGCACGTCCCGCTGCCGTGTTGTTGCTGGCGACCGGGTTGCTGTC
>DATNCR010000322.1:0-4666 GCA_035607135.1 Nitrospiraceae bacterium | reverse complement strand
GGGGTTGATCCGGCCACGCTCATACGAGTCGAAATACCACGAGACATGTTCGTCAGCGGAACCATCCAGGACATTCGCGAATATGTCGCCGTCTATCTGGAATCACATCATTCCGGCACGGCATAGCAAGGTGCGGTTTATTTGGTTCATCTGGTTTGTTTAGTTTGTTTGGTTGGAACAGACAAACCAGATCAACGAAAGAGACCAGACAGACCACATGACTACCATCGCTTCACCACCATCCCTCCTGACCTTCGAAATGATCGAATCCGTGATCGCCGCCATGCCCATGCAAGGGCGGATCATGCTTCGATTGATTCTGCTCCAATACTTCGACGTGACGGACGAAGAGATCCTGTACATTGTGGCAGATCGACCGGATCCCCGCTGCGTCGCCGGGACCAAACCCACCAACACCACCATGACGAAAGAATCGATCAAGGTGGTCACAGACCGGCGCGACCAGTATCGCCGACAGGCGCGGCTCAAGCGGGAACGGACCTGGCTGCAGTGCGACAGTCTTCGAAGACTCGCGCAGCTTCGCGAGTCCTTCGCCGGCCATGCCCGCACGCTGTTGACCGAGCGTTTTGCCGTTTCTGCTGAATCGCTCGACGCCTTGCGTGCATCCGCGAGAACCGTGCTGCCCAAACCGGCAATCATCCAGCTGGAGCAACGTTGGGATGCCGATGAGATTACGGCTGAAGACTATCAGCGTCAGCGCCTCAGCATCGAATTCCAGACCCAACTTCGCATGGCCGAAAAATATCGCAAACGACTCGACCTGGCGGAACGCGAGCGGCAGAGCACAATCTCTGCCACGTTACAAGATCATGAAATCGCGCATGTGTGGGGTCTCCCCGCCGGCAGTCTCGCCGCCCGCAAAGTGAAGTACCTCACGCAATATCTACATGCCCTTCAGGCCGCGCTACAGACCGGAGCGGCAGCCAAGACGACCGCCCCATTGGATTTATGGAAGGAAACGTTCACGGTGCTCGCGAAGCAACCCATCGAACGTTCGCTCTCCACCTACGATGGGTTGGAAAAGACAGAATCGGCTCTCATCGACAAACTGACCACCATAGCCTGGGGTAACCTGGCCGAAGAGAGTGAAGTCAAATTCTGGACCTCGCTCGTCTTCGGAGCCAGCTCCAATGCCATGCATTCAGAAGTCACCAGGAACCTGTTCGGGCTGCAGCGGCTCATCACGGTCCTCAACGATATGGACCACTCACGCGAGGCAGTGGATGAAGAATTGCTCAAACGGACCGCTGCCAAACCCAAGCCGGAGATGGGCGCGCTCGACGCTCCTGCCGAGGCTCCGGCAAAAGAATTGAGCGAGATGCAGGCTCAGATCCTCAACAGTATGAGAGGAGAAGATGCGGCTGGAAGACCCTCCGATAAGTGGTAGCCCGTATGATTCATGACGAGACGCGCAGAAATAATTTTTGCATGCTCGGCGTAACATGATTGCACTTTGCCGTTGAACCCGTATAATACATTCAACTCATGGCCACACTGTCCAACATCCAGTCACCGCATCAGGATACGCGAACCCCACGAGTCCTGACTCTTCTCTTTTCACTCATCGCGTTCCTGGCTGCACCGTGGTATGTCCATGCAGGTAGTCTTCTGGAGATCACCGAACTCCTCTCCCATCCCGAGCAGTATGACCGCCAAGAAGTGGTGGTCACCGGCCAAGTCACCAATGTCCAACTCGCGACGAATCGGGAAGGTCACCCGGCCTATGGGTTTCTCCTGAAGGATCATGCCGGCACGCTGAAGATTATCAGTCTCGGTCAGGTTGAAGTTCGGGAAGGCGACCAGGTGATTGTGGAAGGAGTCTTCTCACGCCTTCGGCAGGCAGGACGCACGATTATCTATAACGAAATTAAAGCCCTCTCGGTCAAGCCAATGAACCGCCTCAACCCCGATCTGGTTGGTTGATCTCTCTAGTCTGTCTGGTCTATTTAGTCTATCTGGTCTATTCGGTCTATCTCGTTTGATCGGTGATCTCGACAACGAAACTAACCAGACCGACAAGATAGACGAGACAGACCAGATAGACCATCTTCTTACGCTTGCGGATATTTCAGCGCCCACGTGAGCAACCTGTCTTGCACTCGATCCGGTAACCATTTCACCATCCATGCACGAGCCTTGGCATCCGCGCCCACGAGATAGCGCGTGTGAGGATGAGACGCCGTCAACGCATGATGCACCGCGTGAACCACTGCGGCCGGTGGAATCGCTCGTTTGGTCGCTTGAACGATCGCTTCGCGAATTCGAATCACCGCCTCGCCATAGAGCGCTTTTGCCTCTTCGCTGGCCGACGCTTCAAGGTCCCCCGCCGCCTTCTCTGATTTCTCCCAAATTGGCGTCGCAATCGCCCCCGGTTCTATGATCGACACATGGATCCCCCAGGGTTGCAGTTCCATTCTCAACGCATCGGTCAACGCCTCCAACGCAAACTTCGATGCAGAATAGGGTCCCAACAATGGAATGGTGCCACGACCGGCAATTGACCCCATATTCACAATTCGACCGCGGGCACGGCGCAGCAGCGGAAGAAACGCCTGCGTGACCGCGATTTGTCCGATCACGTTGACGTCAAGTTGTTTTCGGAGTTGCGACAAATCAATCACTTCGAGAGGACTACCGATGGCGATCCCGGCATTATTGACAAGTCCTCCAAGGCCGCTGTCGCCGACAACCCGTTGCACCATCTCGACGGATCGCGCGATCGACGGTTCATCGGTGACATCGAGTGTGATGGGAATGAGTGATGGACCGCCCTTCGCTGCCAGCGCCTCCCCTGCGCGAGGATCACGCACACCGGCAAACACTGTCATCCCACGGCCGGCAAAATCGAGTGCACAGGCTGCACCAATGCCGGTCGAGGCACCGGTCACAACAACCGCCATGGACGACAGCCGATTGGACATAGGCGAGAGTACCATGGCACGATGCACGAGAGCAGCCTCCGCGTATATAACCAAGAATTAACCCTGGCGACCTTGACAGGCCACGGGATCATTCATTATGGTTTCTGACTGGTCCAGCCATCGACGAAAATATTCCCACCCAGTTGATGTAGTATGTTCACTCAACACGAGCGGAAATACTCCAGCGAATGCGCCTATGTATCGAGCAGGGTCTCAACTCTAGGTATCTGATAGGTATTACTGTTCATGGCGAAGATTGCGGTCATCGATATCGGGACCAACTCCATTCATATGGTGCTGGCCGAGATCCAGCCGGATGCCAGCTACAAGATCCTCGATCGCTTCAAAGACATGACAAGACTCGGAAACGGCGCCTTTACGACCCACCGCCTCTCCGACGAGGCCATCGCACGAGGGCTCGACGTCATTCGCAATCTCGTGACGCTGGCCAAGAACAAGGGATACGATCGCATGATCGCAGTCGCCACCAGTGCCGTGCGCGAGGCAAAAAATGGGGGAGACTTTATCGATCTTGTGATGGAACAGACGGGGCTGAAAGTTCGCGTCATCAGCGGCGCCGAAGAGGCCAGGCTGATTTTTCTGGGGGTCAAAAACAACGTGCCCATGACAGAAGCGCCGACGCTCTCGGTGGACGTCGGCGGTGGATCGGTCGAACTGATGGTCGGCAATCGTGACCAGCTCATCCACGCAAAGAGTCTGAAGCTGGGCGCCATCCGGCTGGCAGATGAATTCCTCAAACGCACGCCTCCTTCCGAGGGGATGCTCCGCTCCCTCGAACAGACGGTCACGGCCCAGTTACAAGGCGCCCTCGATTCATTCAAGACGAAACGATTCGATTCTCTCATCGCCACCTCCGGCATGGCGGGCAACTTGGCAGAAGTCATTCATCTGCGACGAACAAACCGTCCGCTCTCCCAAATCAATCTCGCCACGATTTCACTGAAGGACGTAAAAGAAATCGAACAGGCGTTCCGGCAATCCACCATCAAAGCCAGGCTGGCGATCCCCGGATTGGATCCCAAACGCGTCGACACACTCTTTCCTGCCACGGTCGTCCTTCGCCGTCTGATGGAACTCTCGGAAAGAGACGAACTCATCTTGTGCGACAAGGCGATTCGTGAAGGCGTCATCTACGACTTTATCCATCGCCACCGTGAACGGCTCAAAGCGGAGGCGGAAATTCCAGATTTGCGGCGCCGCAACGTGATGGCATTGGCCCGTCGCTGTCATGCGCCGGAAGCCCATAGCCTTCATGTCGCCGGACTGGCGCTGCGCCTCTTTGATCAGACAGCACGTCTCCATCACCTGGGACCTGCCGAACGAAACTGGCTTGAATACGCCGCAATTCTGCATGACGTCGGCTACCTCATCAACGAACGCCAGCACCATAAACACGCCTACTATTTGATCACCAATAGCGACGTTGGGGGATTATCCGGTGAGGAGCTTCACGTCGTCGCGAACGTAGCCCGTTATCACCGGCGTGCCATCCCTCACATGAAGCACGAAGAATTCGACGCCCTCTCCCCCAAATACAAACGAATCGTGCGGATCCTGTCTGCGTTACTTCGAGTCGCCGACGGCCTGGACCGGACGCATTTTTCCGTCGTCCGAACCCTCGATGTGAGACTCGGCGCCACCGTCACCATCACCCTGCACGTGACGGGCGATGCGGAGCTGGAAACCTGGGCCGCCGCAGGACG
>DATNCR010000291.1:0-5059 GCA_035607135.1 Nitrospiraceae bacterium | reverse complement strand
CTTCGAACTTGCTCAGATGATCAAGGAGCGGAAGAAAACTGCCGGGGTGCCGATCATTTTTCTTACCGCCTATTACAATGAAGACCAGCATGTCCTTGAAGGGTACGGCACCGGCGCGGTGGACTATCTCCAGAAACCGGTAGACCCGACCATCCTGCGTTCGAAGGTCGCTATTTTTGCCGAACTGCACAGGAAGACCCGTGAATACGGGATCATTAATCGCGTGCTGTTCGGCGAAGTGACCGAGCGCCGCAGGGCCGAGGAACAATTGCGCGAACTGAATGACACACTCGAGCATCGCGTGGTTGAACGCACGGAAGCCTTGATGCGGACGACCCTTGCCCTGGACGAGACCGGCAAACGGTATCGCTCCCTCTTTGACGGTAGCCTTGACGCGATCTTTTCCCTTGGCCTCGATCAATGTTTCGAAGCGGCCAATCCCGCTGCGCTCAGGCTCACCGCCCGCACGCTCGAGGAGCTGAAAACTGTCCGCTTCCCTGATCTGTGCGCACCCGATCAGCGGGAAGACCTGGAGAATGCCTTTTGCGCCATCCTTCGCCGTGAGAACATCACGATGGATACGACATTTGTGACTCCCAGCGGCGAGCGCCGCGATCTCTTTATCAGTGCCACACCGGCGATCGCGGGCGGCGAGGTCGTCGGCGTCTCGTGCATCGCGCGTGACATCACCGAGCGCAAGCAAGCCCAAGAGGCCGTGCAACAAAGCGAGGCCCGGTTGAGCGGGATTATCTCCTCGGCCATGGACGCCATCATCACGATTGATCAGACCGAACGCGTGACCGACTTCAACGCCGCTGCGGAACAGATGTTCGGGGTTGCGGCAGGGGAGGCTGTCGGGCAGCCGATCGACCGCTTCATTCCCAAGCGGTCTTGGACCATGCACGCGCGCCAGGCCGATGCATCGGGCCTCACTCACGTCACGAACACTCCAGCCGGCGCGTTGGGGATGATCTATGGCCGACACATCAATGGCGAAGAGTTTCCCATTGAAGCCACGATCTCGGAATCGAGAATCCGGACAGAGAAATACTACACCGTGATTTTGCGGGACATGAGCGAGCGAATCGAACAGGAAACAGCGCTACGCCTCAGCGAAGCGCGTTATCGAGATCTCATTCAATCGATTCCCGCCGCGATCTACGCCTGCGATGCGTTGGGGCATGTCACGCTGTATAACGAGGCGGCGGTCGAGTTGTGGGGGATGGAACCGACGATCAATAAGACTCAGTGGTGCGGGTCGTGGAAAATTTCCATGCCGGACGGGGCTGCGCTTCCACTGGACCAGTGTCCTATGGCCGTCACATTGCGCGAAGGCCGTGCAGTTCGAGGCGAAGAAATCGTGATTGAACGGCCCGACGGCACAAAACGGAATGTACTTCCGTACCCCCAACCGATGCTGGACGCCGAGGGAGCAATCGTGGGTGCGGTGAACATGCTGGTGGACATTACCGAACGGAAACAGGCGGAACAGGCGATAGCCAATTTGGCTGCAATTGTTACGTCGTCAGACGACGCGATCATTGGAAAGGATCTTTCCGGCATCGTGACGAGTTGGAATCGCGCAGCTGAGCGTTTGTTCGGATATGCGGCAGAGGACATGATCGGACAGTCCGTGACCCGGCTCATCCCCACGGCGCGACTTGACGAAGAGCGCCACATTCTCGGACGGGTACGGCAAGGCGAGTCGGTCGATCACTATGAAACGATCAGGCGTCGTAAAGATGGGACCGAAATTGTGGTTTCGTTGACCGTGTCGCCTGTGTTCGATTCTCACGGGAAGATCATTGGGGCCTCAAAGATTGCGCGGGATATTACGGAACAGAAACGTATCGAAGAGGCGCTTCGCCGCAGTGAGCGGGACCTGTCAGACTTCTTCGACAACGCCAGCGTCGGTCTGCACTGGGTCGGGCCTGACGGCAGGATCATCAAGGTGAACCAGACCGAGCTGGATCTGTTCGGATACAGGCGCGAGGAATATGTGGGCCGACATCTCGCCGAGTTTCACGTCGATCAACCCGGCATTCGGAATATTCTTGACCGTCTGGCTATGGGTGAAACCCTATGCGAATATCCGGCGAAAATCCGGTGCAAGGATGGTTCGACTCGGGACGTGCTCGTCAATTCAAATGTGCTGTTCGATGAGGGTAGGTTTATCCATACCCGTTGCTTTACCCGTGATGTGACCGACCGAAATCGTGCAGAGCATGCCTTGGAGGAAAGTCGGAAGGAACTGCAGCGCGCCTTGGAGTTCGAAGAAGCCGTGGTGACCAGCATGGGTGAGGGGCTCTATACTGTGGATGGCCAAGGGGTGGTCACTTCCATCAACAAGGCTGCAGAGAAGCTCTTCGGCTGGACCAGCGAGGAGCTACTCGGACGCAAGATGCACGACATGACGCACTACAAGCATCAGGACGGCACGGCCTTTCCAGCCGAGGAATGCGCAGGTTTCCAATTGTTGCACGGAAGAAACCCATTGACCAATCATGAAGATGTGTTCATCCGCAAAGACGGAAGCTTTTTCGATGTCCTGTATAGTTCATCCCCCATTCTCACTGGAGGCAAGGTTGCCGGACTCGTCGTCGTCTTTCGAGACATATCGGACCGCAAGCGCGCAGAGAAGGCGATTCTGGAGCGCGACCACGCCTTGACGGCGGTCAATGAGGCCTTAAAGAAACAGACTCGGGCTCTGGCGGAGGTCAATAAGGAACTGGAAGGATTTTCCTATTCGGTTTCGCATGACTTGCGAGCACCGCTACGGACCATCGATGCCTTCAGCCGCATCCTGGAAGAAGACCATGGCCCTGGTTTGAATGCCGAAGCAAATCGTTGCCTGTCCATCGTCCGGAAGGCTGCAGGCCAGGCAGGCGAATTGATCGACGATCTCCTGGAGTTTTCCAGGCTTGGCCGGCAGGAGGTGAACTTCCATGTGGTCAAGATGACGGGCTTGGCGCGCGAGGTGGCGCATGAGCTGATCCTCACGCAGAATGGCCGGCAGATTGGCTTGATTGTGGGGGACTTGCCCCCATGTAAGGGAGATCCGGGGTTACTGAAACTCGTCTGGATCAATTTGCTTTCCAATGCCTTCAAGTATACCAACCCCCGGAATGAATGCAGGATCGAAGTTGGATGGATGCCGGACGATGCGAATCCGGAAGCGGTGACCTATTACGTCAAGGACGACGGTGTCGGATTTGACATGAAATATGTGCACAAGCTGTTCGGTGTGTTTCAACGGTTGCATCGAAAAGAGGAATTCGAGGGCACGGGCGTCGGATTAGCCAATGTCCAGCGGATTGTCCAGCGCCATGGTGGAAGGGTCTGGGCCGAAGGCAAGGTGAATGGCGGGGCCACATTCTACTTTTCCCTCCGAAAGGCTGGAACATGACGAATGACATGGAGATTCTCCTGATCGAAGACAATCCCGAAGATGTGGAAATCACGTTGCGGGCGTTTCAGAAATACAATTTGTCGAACAAGATTTATACGATTGGGGACGGCGAAGAGGCGTTGGAATGCATCTTCTGCACAGGCCGGTATGCCGACCGGTCCGTCGACTCGAATCCCCGGTTGATTCTGCTCGACCTCAAACTCCCCAAGGTCGACGGTATCGAGATCCTGCAACGGTGCAAATCTGATCCGAGGACGAAAAGCATTCCTATTGTCATTCTGACGTCGTCCCGGGAAGAACGCGATTTGGTCAATAGTTACAATCTGGGCGTGAACAGCTATGTCGTCAAGCCTGTCAACTTCTCCCAATTCACTGAAGCGGTTCGCCAGCTTGGTCTCTATTGGATGGTGCTGAACCAGCTTCCGTCGGACATGCAGGCTGAAGGGGGAAGGGCGGGAGGTTCCTGGTGAAGGAGACCGATCATATGGCAGCCCTACGAATCTTGTTCGTCGAAGACAATCCATTGGACACAGAATTAGCTGTCAGGGAGTTGGAGAAAAGCGGCTATGAACTGGAGTGGCAACGGGTAGATACGGAGCCTGAATTCACACAGCGCCTGACCCACGATCTGCCTGACATCATCATTTCCGACCATGCTATGCCGCAGTTCAGTTCATCCGAGGCATTGCGGTGTTTACACAACAGCGGTCTGACGATTCCTTTCATCGTGTTGTCCCAGGCCATTGGGGAAGAGGAGGCGGTGAAGCTGATGCGCGCCGGCGCGGCCGACTATCTCTTGAAGGACCGTATGGCTCGCTTGGGCGAAGCGGTGCATCTTGCATTGGAGCAACGGCAGTTGCGGTCTCAGTATGCCGAAGCGCAACGGGGCCTCTGGTTACTCAACCAGGAACTGGAGAGTCGGATCAGCCAGAGAACCGCCGAACTCGAGGTCACGAATGGCGCATTGGCTCGCGAACTCTCCGAACGGAAGGAGATAGAAGAACAGCTTCGCCGCCTGACCGGCACCCTCGAAGAACGGGTGAAAGAGCGAACGCAGGAGCTTGCGATGTCCTCCTCCAGGCTCCGTGCTCTCGCAACGGACTTGACGATTGCTGAGCAGAGGGAGCGGCGCAGGCTGGCCACGGAGTTGCACGATTATTTGGCCCAGATGCTTGTCGTCACTCGCATGAAAGTGGCGCAGTTGCAGAAACAGGATCATGATGGGGACGTGCGGACGATTCTGCAGGAGGCGGATCAGTTACTCCACCAATCGCTCGACTACACCCGCTCGCTGGTGTCGGAGCTGACACCGCAGGCTCTATACGAGCGCGGACTGGGCGCTGCGTTGCAATGGCTGGGAGATCAGATGTCCCGGCAACAAATCCTCAAGGTCGAGGTGTCGCTCGATGGACCCAAACTGCAACTTCCCGAGTCGGATGCAGTGCTGCTGTTCCACTCGATACGGGAATTGTTATTCAACGTATTCAAACACGGGAAAACCGATCAGGCCTGGGTGTCGATGGGGTGTTTCCAGAATGTGTTGTCGATTACGGTATCGGATCGTGGATGCGGCTTTGATGTCTCACAATTGAAGGATGACCGTTCCGATCGGTTCGGTCTGTTGAGTATTCGTGAACGCATGATCGCCCT
>DATNCR010000287.1:0-14323 GCA_035607135.1 Nitrospiraceae bacterium | reverse complement strand
GCCTCATCGATTGTATCGACTTCCTTTACTGTGACATTGAGCTGAAATCCCAGTTCAATGAGATTCCACCGCGCGTCATGAATCTGTCCCCGTGGAACTAACACGGTACGGTAACCCTCTCGTGCGGCGGCACGGATTTTATCCGGGATGGCACCCACCGGGCCGATCTGTCCTCCCGGTTCAATGGTTCCAGTCAGGGCAATGCCACGTTGAATGTGTTCCCCCTTGAAGAGGGCGATGAATCCCACGGCCATGGCGGCGCCCGCGCTTGGTCCGTCGCTGCCTGTGGGCCGATAGGCCACCCCTTGCACAGAAACGGTCCCGTTATGTTGAATCGAGGGCGTACGTTCGACAGCATAGGCAAAGGCCTGAGCCATGGCACCTAAATGGTCGTTTCCCAGCCGTACGCCGGCGAGGAGCCATTGGAGTTGAATGTGATCCGGTTCAGATTTTCTGTCCCACCACATCATCAGGATTTCAAACACGCCGAGATTATTTTGCTGAATGGCTGCCAGGACCGGAAGTTCGATGATACCGGCGGCAGGAACTGAGGCCGGTAGTCCGCAAAGGAGGATGAAGATCAATGTGCAGGTTACGACAAGATGGCGTGGCATCATGGGTGTCCCAGAGAACCGTGTGAAGGTGGTGTGGGCCGGTGATACGTCCTCTTTCGAAAGTGTAGCAAATCCGGTTGGACAGTAAAGCGAGTTGGCAGTTCATGCCTTGCGTTGGACCAGGGCATTCCGTATAAGGGCGTGCATGATGAATCGGATCGGTGCATGGATTCTGGTGGGAGGACTGGCTGTTTTGGGGTTGCCGCTGGGCGCCGCTGGCTCGAACTGTCCGATGGAGACATCTGCTCCAGGGCCGGGGACAACGTTGACGCGTCATTTAAGCGCCGATTGCACGGAGGAAGAGCGAGAGGCGCGAGCGGTGGACGCGACCGAGTTGCTGCAAGCGTTTAAGGAGGGGAAGGGGATCGATCTCTCAGGGGTGGTCGTTCGTGGTGATCTGTCTCTGGATACATTGCCTGTAGGCCCGTTGCCGCCTGAGCTTGAGGGGATGAAGGAGCTACAGAGGCTTGAGGTACGCGTGATTCCCGGCTCCTTGATCATTGTCAATTCGGTGGTGCATGGAGCGGTCAGGCATGGATCGACACAAGGACTATTGGTGGTGAAGGGACCTGTGACGTTTAGCGGGACCAAGTTTGAACAGCTGGTGGATCTCTCACGGGCTGTATTTGTTCAGCCGGTGACGATGTCAGGCGCGCGGTTCCTGCGGGAGAGCTATTTTGTACAGGGGCGATTTCTGCGTAGTATGTCTGCTGAGAAGACGGCATTTGGCCCGCATACGAGATTTCACCGATCTATCTTTGACGGACCGGTCACATTCCAACAGTCGGGGTTCAACGGACTGGCGGAGTTTTTGGAAGTGGTGTTCGAGAAGGATGTCGACCTGTCGCGCACATCGTTCAAGCTGGGCACTGGGTTTTCCGGAAGTCGTTTTCAAAGCCTGGCGGATTTCTCTGATAGCTCGTTCGATCGCGAGGCCTTTTTCACCTTTACCCAGTTCGATGGGGACGCTGACTTTCGCCGGGCCACATTCCGATCGACGGCAGATTTTTCCAATGCGTCGTTCAAGGGGCGAGACGACTTTTCCAAAGCCTCGTTCGCCAAGGGGCCGCAGTTTACCGGAGCGGCCAGATCGGCAATCGGGGAGTCACGGCCTGAGCCCGAAAATCAGATGACACAGTACGCGATTGGCCTCTCCATTCTTACGTTCATCGCTCTGCTGATCCTCTATCTGATTCGGTCGCGTTGACTAGGGTGCTTTTCTATCGTTTACCACAACTAATAGATGAAGGCTTGCTCCACCTCACCAAGTCTGGTATAAAGCCGCTTGTGGATAACTCCTTCGACGCCACCGACCAAACCGAACTGCCCTATCAGGTCCGTATCCAGAACTTTGAAGGGCCTCTTGATCTCTTGCTCCATCTCATTAGGAAGAGCGAGATCAACATCTACGACATTCCCATTAACCTGATTGCTCAGCAATACCTCAGTTATATTGAAGCGATGAAAGACCTGAA
This sequence comes from Nitrospiraceae bacterium, assembly GCA_035607135.1. Taxonomy (GTDB): domain Bacteria; phylum Nitrospirota; class Nitrospiria; order Nitrospirales; family Nitrospiraceae; genus Palsa-1315. The sequence goes on along the minus strand of DATNCR010000287.1, from coordinate 12,234 downwards.
TCTGACAGTCGCGGGGGAGTTTCTCGTCATGGCGGCGACCTTGCTCCAGATCAAGTCCAAGATGCTGCTTCCAGCCGATGAGACGACCGCTGATGAAGAAGATGGGCCAGACCCCCGTGAGGAGTTGGTGCGAAGGTTGCTGGAGTATAAGAAGTTCAAGGATGCGGCCCGTCAGTTGGACGAACACGAGCGGTTGTGGCGGGAGGTGTATAGCCGTGAACAGGGCCCGGCGATTGAGTTGGAATCGGACGAGACCCTGTTGGAGCATGTCAGCCTGTTTGATTTAGTGGATGTGTTGCAGGGGATCCTCGACCGCAATCCCGGCAAGACACTCATGGAGATTGTGCCGGACAACTTGACGGTTCGGGAACGAATGAACGCGATTTTGGAAATGTTGGAAGGGCAGGAGTCGGTGAATTTTGTCGAACTCTTCGAGCCGTCCTGCCATCGTCTGGTGATCATTGTCACATTTCTGGCATTGCTGGAACTTATGCGGCTTCGAACGGCTCGGGTATTCCAAGCAGAACATTTTGGGCCTATTCTCGTTTCGCGCAGTTTTTCACTCGTACCAGACCCGGCAGAATGGGATGATGCTGAATGGAGGAGCGCATGAGCTCAATTATGGAACAAGAATCAAACGAGAGGGCACTGGCAGAGACCGCGGCGGTTCGTGAAGACAACGGCGTACCGGGCGATGCGGCAAAGGATGCCGGCGTCGAGGGAATAAACAGCCAGACGGAAGCCATCGACGCGCGGGAGCTTAAAGCCATTCTCGAAGCAGTCTTATTCGTGTCGCCGGAACCCATGCCAGTTGCTCGGCTGATGTCCATCCTGGGAACGGTCTCACGAGCTGAAGTGGTTCAGGCTTTGGGGCTTCTCACTCACGATTTAGACCAGGACGGACGAGGCATTCAGCTTGTGCAGATCGCAGGCGGGTATCGGCTGGTGACGAAGCAGGAGTATGGGCCATGGCTCAAACGAATGGATAAAGCGAAGGCAGCACAAAAGCTGTCTCGCTCCGCACTCGAATCCCTCGCTATTATTGCCTATAAACAACCGCTCGTGCGGGCTGAAATCGAAGAGATTCGTGGCGTCGAAACGTCCGGTGTCCTGCGCACGTTGTGCGAGCGTAAGCTGGTGCGAATCGTCGGCCGAAAAGATGTGCCGGGCAGGCCGATTATGTATGGGACGACCAAGTTTTTTCTCGAGCATTTCGGACTACAAGATTTGAGCCAGCTCCCGCCATTGCGTGAGTTCAAAGAACTCGGTGATTCCGAGCAGGCGCTCTTACCGATCGAAGAAGAGTCACTCACGGTGATCGAGACTTCCGAACCGCCCTACTCTGATGAACTCTCCGCTCCGAGTGATCTTGCGGAAAGTCAGGACGTTGCAGATTTCGATCAAGTGACCAACGAGGCGCTGCTCGAAGAACCCGTCCAGCAGGGCTGAGCCTCAGTTTCAAAAGGCCTGCCGTTCTCTCATTATTCAGGACATCTGTGCGTGACGCGCAGGCTGGCCGATCCCTATTCTCTTGCCCACTTCCTTATCCTTCCTGAAATGGGGCTCTCGCTGGGCTTCACTGCGCGCATCGAGCAATCCTCATCCATCTAACTAAATGATCCTTCCAAGCTCGCTTGCCTCCCTCTCTGGGAATGGCATCTGCGGTGGTCCAACTGCGCCTGTCGAACGAGGTCCAAGATATTCCTTCCAAGCTCGCTCGTTTGCTTTCAAGGGGATGGGGGCTGATTGATCTTTTATTGCGCGCGTCCAACGAGGGCCTTCGGAGGCCGCGCGTTGCGCGAGCACAGAAGATCATCAGCCTTCATCCCCGTCCCCCCGTTGACTCCCTTCAAGCCGCTTTGTTAGACTTCAAAATCCAATTCTAAGTCATTGAAAGACCCCTTGTTTTTTCTACCTGAGCGGCTTTAGGAACACCATGTACTACCATCCAATCAAAGCTTGGCTATTCGACGAGATGTATCGGTTCGATCGATCGCATCTGACAATTGATGGAACCCAGGGAGAATGGGGCGCTGGCGACTCAATCGCTGCAGAAGAAGACCTTCCACCACCGCCGACACACGTCGTCGCCAAATCTGGGAATGGTCGGATCACCATCACGTGGGATCCTGTTCCCGATGCGATGTACTACAATCTCTATTTCCAAACCACCAAGGGTGTGATGATCAAGTCGTCTGATCTCACACGCCCGATTGCGTCAGCCGACGATTTTAAAGCGGTCATTGGGGTGAAAAAGGACAAAGGGACCTGCTTGGAGGGTACCCAGAGCCCGTTTGTCCATGACGATCTCGCCAACGGGACCTGCTACCACTACGTCGTTACCGTAGTGACGCAGAAGGGGGAGAGTCTCGAGTCTCAAGAGGTCATGGCGATTCCCTCGCCCTATCTGTTGGCGATGAGCATCGGTTGCGAAGGGGTGGACGACGGGGAGTTCAGCTCGCCCACGGGGATCACGCTCGACAAGGACGGCAACATCTACATTGCCGATACCGATAACCATTCAATTCAGAAATTAGACAAATCCGGAAAATTTCTCGCGCGCTGGGGCGGTGATCCCTCTTCGCAGGAAGGGAGCTTCTACTATCCGCGCGGATTGGCCGTTGGACCGAATGATGTGCTGTACATCGCAGATAGCGGTAATAACCGCATTCAGAAATTCGACCTTGACGGTAACGTGATGCAGGCCTGGGGTAAATTCGGGTTTGCATGGCGGGGGGCTGATCTGGGCCGGTTCGACGTACCCTGGGGTCTGGCGACAGACGCAGAAGGACATCTGTACGTGTCAGATACGAGCAACGCGCGCATTCAGAAGTTCACCTCGGACGGGCAGGCTCTGCTCAAGTGGGGTCGTGACGGGAGCTTCGACGGTGCCTTTTTTTTCCCCCGTGGCGTGGCGGTCGATTTTGTCGGCAATATTTTTGTGGCCGATGAAAGCAATAATCGCATTCAGAAGTTCGATGCCCGTGGGAGCTTCCTTGCCAAGTGGGGGCGAGAGGGAGCTGGGCCAGGCCAGTTCAAGTCTCCCTGGGGGCTCGCCTGCGATGCGCTCGGCAACGTCTATGTCGTCGATACGGGCAACCACCGCATCCAAAAGTTCGACGGCAACGGGACGTTCCTCTGTGCCTGGGGAAACCGTGGAAAGACGGAAGGGCAACTCAACTATCCCTATGGGATCGCGGTCGACAAAGAGGGCGCGGTCTATGTGGTCGATAGCGGCAATGGCCGCATTCTGAAGTATGTTCCGACGGACGAAGAGCTCAATCGCGGGAAGGAAGAGGCGTCAACCAGTCAGGTGCCGAGCGAGATTCCGGCGCCCAGCAGCATGGCGGTCAAAGCCGGCGATACGGAAATCTTCCTCAGTTGGATGACAGTCCCTGGGGCCCAATCCTATAACCTGTATTTCAATACCGTCCCGAAGCTCACGATCCAGTCGGCCACGAAAATTGAAGGTGTGACCAATCCCTATGTGCATACCGGCCTCTCGAACGATACCCCATACCACTATGCCGTGACCGCGGTGTTCGAAAGCGGCGCAGAGAGCGAATTGTCGAGTGAAGTGACCGCCACACCGGTGCTCATCGATATCACGGCGCCGCAAAATCCCTATGCCGTGATCAATCATGGCGCATTCATGACGAATACGCCGGAAGTGATTGTCACGATTTCAGCGAACGATGTCGATAGCGGCGTGGCGGCCTACTTTATCTCCGAGGCACCGATGACCCCCATGGCAGGGACGCCGGGATGGGTTGATGTGACGCCGGCCACCAAATTTGGCGCGACGATTCCATTTATATTGTCGCTGGGAGACGGGCAGAAGTCGATCTACGTTTGGTTTAAGGATGAGGGTGGAAACGTCTCCACTCCCGCGGCGGCCACGATTCTGGTCAATACATCGGGGTATCTGTGTGTGGCCCAATGGGGCCGTACGGGCCGCGGGGCGTCTCTGCTGCATGGCGGCGAGTTCATGGCCCCGATCTACGGTCTCAGCGTCGATCAACAAGGATCGCTGTTCGTGGTCGATAACGGCAACAATCGGGTTCAGAAATTCGACAATGCCGGGAACTTCATCATCCTCTGGGGCAACTTCGGTTCGGCCAATTCAAATTTTCACAATCCCACTGGGATTGCATGCGACGGCAAGGGCGACGTCTGGGTCGTCGACACGAACAATCATCGTGTCCAGAAGTTCGATGGAAAGCTTGGCGGCTATCTCATGAAGTTCGGATCGCGCGGAAACGGCGAAGGGCAGTTCAACTCTCCCTGGGGCATTGCGGTCGATCGAGTGCGTGGGTATGTATATGTGGTCGACAGCGCCAACTTCCGCGTGCAGAAATTTGACATGAACGGGGAGTTCATCATGTCCTGGGGCAGCTTCGGGAACGGAGACGGCCAATTCTACTTCCCGCGTGGCGTAGCCGTGGACCAGACAGACGGGTTTGTGTATGTCGTGGACATGGGGAATCACCGGATTCAGAAGTTCGATACCAGCACCAACGTGCTTCCACAGCTGCTGGCCAAGTGGGGAGGCAGTGCCGAAGCAGGCCACGCAAGCAGTCCGCTCGCACAGGAAGCAGGTCAGTTGCGGTCTCCCTGGGGCATTACGGTGGATGGAGCCGGCGATGTCTATGTGTCGGACACTGGCAACCACCGCATTGAGAAATTCGACAAAGAAGGTAATTTCATCACCCAATGGGGTGGGTTTGGAAATGGAAAGGGTCAATTCAATTTCCCTTACGGCATCGCAGTCGACGCGAGAGGCAGTGTGTTTGTCGTCGACAGCGGGAATACTCGGGTTGAACAGTTCATGCCGGCTGACGAGGGAAGCGAACGGCTTCAGGAAGACGCCGAAACCGTGGCCGAGATCGAGCAGGCGCAAGGCACATCGAACACGTAAGTGGCCACAAGAGCCTGGCAGGATGTCGATAGTGGAGGCAACTGGTTGATCTGATCTATCTCGTTTGGATTGAAGGGGGGATATGCTCGATAAGGAACCACGCTTGGGACTGACCTACGACGACGTCGTGTTGGTTCCCGCCAAATCGCAGATCTTGCCGAGTGAAGTCGACATGCGTACGATGCTCACTCGCCACATCAAGATCAACATTCCCATCATCAGCTCGGCCATGGATACCGTGACCGAGTCTCGTTTGGCCATCGCCATCGCCCGCGAAGGCGGCATCGGGATTATTCATCGAGTGTTGTCGCCGGTGGATCAAGCGACAGAAGTGGACCGGGTCAAAAAATCCGAGAGCGGTATGATTCTCGATCCGATTACGATCTCGCCCGATGAAACGATTCGTGATGCCCATGCATTAATGGCGAAGTACCGGATTTCCGGCATTCCCGTCACAAAGGACAAGAAATTGGTCGGGATTCTCACGAACCGTGATCTGCGGTTCGAAACCCGGATGGATCTGAAGGTTTCGCAGATCATGAAGCGTGACAAGCTGATCACGGCGCCCGAAGGGACGAGCTTGGAAAAGGCCCGCGAGGTGTTGCACGAGCATCGTATCGAAAAGCTGCCTGTCGTCAACAAACATTTCGAGCTCAAGGGGCTCATTACCATCAAGGACATCGAGAAGCGCATCATGTATCCCAACGCCTGCAAGGACGGGCATGGCCGGCTGTGCGTGGGGGCAGCGGTCGGGGTGGGGGCGGAGACGGATGATCGCGTGGCTCGGCTCAAGCAGGTCGGAGTGGATGTCGTCGTGGTCGATACTGCGCATGGGCATTCTCAAGCGGTGCTGGATACGATCAAGATGATCAAGAAACGTCATCCGGAAGTCGAACTGATCGCGGGGAATATTGCCACTGCCGAGGCGGCGAAAGATCTTCTTCGTGCCGGCGTCGATGCCGTCAAGGTCGGTGTGGGGCCTGGTTCAATTTGCACGACCCGTATCGTGTCAGGGGCCGGAATGCCGCAACTGACGGCGATTGCTGATTGTGCAAAAGCTCTTGCGGGCAGCGGGGTGCCGGTGATTGCAGACGGCGGGATTAAGAATTCAGGCGATATCACGAAGGCGTTGGCAGCCGGTGCCTCTTCGGTCATGCTCGGGGGACTCTTGGCTGGGACGGAAGAATCGCCGGGAGAGACCGAGCTGTACCAGGCCCGGACCTATAAGGTGTACCGCGGCATGGGCTCGATTGGCGCCATGGAGCGAGGCGGTGGAGATCGGTACGGGCAAGGCGGACGTCCGGTGCAGAAGCTGGTTCCGGAGGGTATCGAAGGTCGCGTGCCCTATAAGGGAAAGCTCTCGGCCGTCATCTACCAACTGACAGGCGGAGTCAAGTCCGGCATGGGCTATTGCGGATGCAAGACGATTTCGGATCTACAGCAGAAGGCCAGATTTATGCGGCAGACGGTCGCAGGCCTCCGCGAAAGTCACGTACACGATGTCATTATCACGAAGGAAGCGCCGAATTATCGGATGGATTGGGAGTGATCAAAGGCCTTCAGTTCTCAGCCGTCAGCGTTCAGCAAGACACGAATCATTCCTACCTCGTTTCAGATCTTGTCACAAGCCTATGGGTGGTTCTCCTCTCTAATCGGTCGCGAATGGCTGAACGCTGACTGTTGAAAGCTACTGCATGGAACTCTGGCACAATAGAATCCTGGTCCTTGATTTCGGGTCTCAATACACACAATTAATTGCACGCCGCATTCGCGAGGCCCACGTCTACTCGCAAATTCTACCCTGCACCGTTCCTTTGGCGACCGTCCTTGCCTATCGTCCGCAGGGCATCGTACTGTCGGGCGGTCCCTCCAGTGTGTATGAGAAGAAGGCGCCGAGCGTATCCAAGGAACTCTTCGATCTCGGGATTCCCATTCTCGGAATTTGTTACGGGATGCAGCTCGTCACACATCTTTCCGGCGGAGAGGTGGCGAAATCCAAACACCGCGAGTATGGCCGCGCGGATCTTACGATCGACGACAAGAGCGATCTCTTTAGGGATATCGGGAAAGATGGATCGACGGTCGTCTGGATGTCGCATGGAGACCGTATCGAACGGATGCCTCCGGGGTTCCGCTCAATTGCGCATACGGCGAATTCGCCGATTGCCGCGATGAAGCGCGACGATCACAAGGGCCGGATCTACTGCCTCCAGTTTCATCCGGAGGTCGTTCATACACCGGAAGGGACGACGCTGCTCCGTAATTTCGTCTACAACATATGCGGTTGTAAGCCGACCTGGACGATGCAATCCTATGTGGACACCGCGGTGAAGCAGATCCGTGAGCAGGTAGGCAAGGAACGAGTGATCTGTGCTTTGAGCGGGGGTGTGGATTCATCGGTGGCGGCCGCATTGACCCATCGGGCCATTGGCGACCAGCTGACCTGTATCTTTGTGGACAATGGCTTGCTTCGGAGCGGAGAGAAAGAACAAGTCAAACAGACCTTTGCCAATCAACTCCATTTGAACTTGCGGCTCATCGATGCGTCCGCATCGTTTCTTAGCAAGCTCAAAGGGGTGATCGATCCGGAGCGTAAACGAAAAATAATCGGGAAGCAGTTCATCCAACAATTTGAGGCTGAAGCGAAAAAGAAATCCGGCGGTGTGACATTTCTAGTCCAAGGCACCCTCTATCCCGATGTGATCGAAAGCGTGAGCTTCAAGGGGCCGTCGGCGACCATCAAGACCCACCACAATGTCGGGGGGTTGCCGGTGCGGATGAAATTGAAACTGATCGAGCCGTTGAGGGAACTGTTCAAAGATGAAGTACGGGTACTGGGCAAGGAATTAGGCCTGCCGGATGAGATTGTCTGGCGCCAACCTTTCCCGGGGCCCGGCCTTGCCATCCGGGTGCTGGGAGCAGTCACCAAGGAGCGACTGGCCATCCTGCGAGCGGCCGAATCCATTCTCGATCAGGAGATCCGTGCCGCCGGTTTGTACCGGGAGATTTGGCAATCGCTTGCCGTGCTGTTGCCGATCAGGACCGTCGGCGTCATGGGCGATCAACGGACCTATGAACATGTTATTGCGCTTCGTGCCGTGACGAGCTTGGACGGGATGACGGCCGATTGGGCCAAGATCCCGAATGACGTACTGGGCAAGATGTCGAACCGGATCATCAATGAAGTGAAGGGCGTGAACCGGGTCGTGTACGATATCAGCTCGAAGCCGCCGGCCACGATTGAATGGGAATAGGGTGGAGTGGCTGGGGCCTGATGATCTTCTGTGCTCGCGCAACGCGCGGCCTCAGAGGGCCCTCGTTGGACGCGTGCAATGGAAGATCAATCAGCCCCCATCCCTGAAGAAGTAACGAGCGAGCTTGGAGGGAACATTATAGAAACAGTGCTCGTTCGATGCGCGCACTAGGATCCGGCCAAGCCACGCCCCACGGAAGAGGGAACGGAGAAACATGGAAGTGAGATTGCAAAAGGTCATTGCCGGAACTGGATTAGCCTCGCGGCGAAAATCGGAGCAGCTGATTGCCGCCGGGCGGGTAACGGTGAACGGCAAGGTGGTCACGGAACTCGGCACCAAGGTCGATCCGGGTCTCGTCCATATTAAGGTGGACGGCAAACACCTGAGTGCGGCCCAGCCGTATGTCTATCTTCTGCTGAATAAGCCGAAGAATGTGATGTCGACATTGAACGATCCGGGAGGCAGGCCGACGGTGAAGGATTATCTCCGCGGGATCTCGGTGCGGGTATTTCCCGTCGGTCGATTAGACTTCGACAGCGAAGGGTTGATGCTTCTGACCAATCACGGCGACTTGGCCCAGACGTTGCTCCATCCCCGCTACCATGTACCGAAGACCTATCTCATTAAGATTAAGCAGGTGGTGACAGACGAACATATCCGGCAGCTGGAGCAGGGGGTACAGCTGGAAGACGGTATGACCGGCCCGGCTATCGTCAAGAAGGTGAAGAAGGCCAAGCTTAACTCCTGGTTGGAGATTACGATCCGCGAGGGGCGTCAACATCAAGTGAAACGCATGATGGAGGCGGTTGGCCACCCGGTCTTGAAGTTGACGAGGATCAAGATGGGGCCGCTGTCGTTGGGTGATCTGGCACCGGGTGAGTTCAGATACCTGACCGACCGTGAAGCGAACGCCTTACGCGAGCTTGCGGATCAGAAGCTTGCCTCGGCAGAGGATACAACGATGCCGGTCTCCAGGCCAAAGAGGCGAGTCAGTCGGGTTGGATGGGCCCGTTCCAAGAAAGCGAAGGTGGTATGAAGGTCAGAACTCATCGGTGCGGGGAGCTTACAAAATTTGCTGTCGGACAGAAGGTCGTGTTGAACGGCTGGGTCCAGCGGCGGCGCGACCACGGCATGGTCATGTTCATGGATCTGCGGGATCGAACCGGGCTCACGCAGGTGGTATTCAATGCCGAGCGTAATGCGGCAGTGCATCAGGCTTCCCATGCCTTGAAGAGCGAATGTGTCGTGTCGGTGACGGGCCAAGTGATGGCGCGACCGGAGGAGTCGAAGAATCCCAATCTGCCCACGGGCGAGATCGAAGTGTTTGTGGATGCTGTCGAAATTCTGAACGAGTCGAAGACGCCGCCCTTTGTGATCGAAGACGATGCCGAAGTGACGGAGTCGATCCGACTGAAGTACCGCTACCTGGATCTTCGTCGGCCAAAGATGCAACGGTTGTTGAGCCTTCGGCATGACATCATGCAAGCGGTCCGTGGATTCCTGAACGTAGAACGTTTTCTTGAAGTAGAAACGCCGATTTTGACGAAGAGTACGCCGGAAGGTGCGCGGGACTATTTGGTGCCGAGCCGTGTGAACCCCGGTCAATTCTTCGCGCTTCCTCAGTCGCCGCAGCTCTTCAAGCAGGTGCTCATGGTGAGTGGCGTCGATCGCTACTATCAGATCGCACGCTGTTTCCGTGACGAGGATCTGCGCAATGATCGGCAACCGGAATTTACACAGATCGATGCAGAACTGTCCTTTGCCGACCGCGAGCAAGTCATGAGCTTGATGGAACAGATGATCGTCACCGTGTTTCGTGAGACGGGCGGTGTTCAATTACCGACTCCATTTCCGCGCATGACCTATGCCGAGGCAGTGGGCCGCTACGGATCGGATAAGCCGGACCTGCGCTTCGACATGCCACTGCATGACGTGACCGCCTTTGCAGCGGCCAGCGAGTTCAAGGTGTTCAAGGAGGCGGCAACCAAAGGTGGGATCGTGAAGGCCTTGATTGTAAAAGGCGGAGCGGCCACGCCCCGAAGCAGAATCGATGCGCTGGGTGAGATCGCCAAGGGTTTTGGCGCGAAGGGGCTTGCCTGGCTGAAGATTGCCGCGGAGGGGCAGCTTGATTCCGTGATTGCCAAGTTTCTGGACGCCAAGGCCTTTGCTGCGGCCCTTCCCGACGCAAAGCCAGGTGATCTGGTCCTCTTCGGCGCCGACAAGGCTGCGATTGTCCACGATGTGCTGGGCCGCATCAGGCTCTTGCTGGGTGAAGAGCTGAAGCTGATCGATACCACGGCTTGGAAGCCGTTGTGGGTCTTCGAGTTCCCCTTGCTGGACTATTCGCCGGAAGAGAAACGGTATATCTTCGTGCACAATCCCTTTGCCGCGCCGATGGATGAGGATGTGGCGCTTCTGGATTCGGAGCCGCTCAAGGTCCGGGCGAAGGCCTATGACATGGTGCTGAATGGAAGTGAAATCGGCGGCGGGAGTATTCGGAACCATCGGAGCGACATTCAGTTGCGCATTCTCGACTTGCTCGGTATTAAGAAGGAGCAAGCGCAGGCCAAGTTCGGGTTCTTGCTCGATGCGCTCGACTATGGGGCGCCTCCGCACGGCGGGATTGCCTTCGGGCTCGATCGGCTCATCATGTTATTGGGAGCAGCGGATTCGATTCGCGACGTGATCGCATTCCCCAAAACGCAGCGGGCACAGTGCCCGCTGACCGATGCGCCATCTGCCGTCAGTGCCGATCAATTAAAGGAGTTGCACATCAAGCTCGATCTCGTCGAGTAGGCAGGAGTCGTCCGTCCCATGGCAGGCAATTCGTTCGGACAAGTCTTTACCATCACGTCATTCGGCGAGAGCCACGGGCCTGCGATCGGCTGTGTCGTGGATGGCTGTCCGCCTGGCCTAGTCCTTTCCGTAGCAGACATTCAGAAAGATCTCGATCGGCGCAAACCAGGTACGTCGCGCCACGTCACGCAACGGCAGGAATCTGATACCGTCGAAATCCTCTCCGGTGTCTTTGAAGGCAAGACCACCGGCACCCCGATTGCGCTCCTCATTCGGAACGAAGATGCCCGCAGCAGGGACTACGGTAATTTGATCGATACCTTCCGTCCCGGTCACGCGGACTATACCTATTGGCAGAAGTATGGGATACGCGATCATCGCGGCGGTGGGCGTGCGTCTGCGCGTGAAACAGCGGTCCGAGTGGCAGCGGCGGCGATCGCCAAGAAATGGCTCAGGGAGAAATACGGTGTCGTGATTCGTGGATATCTCAGTCAGCTTGGTCCACTAGAAGCGCCGTTTAAGAATTGGGATGAAGTTAGTAAGAATCCATTCTTCTCCGCAAACTCGGAGGTGGTGCCGAAACTCGAATCGTTCTTGGACGAGCTGCGCAAGTCCGGCGATTCGGTCGGCGCAAGGATTACGACGGTGGCCGAGCATGTGCCGGTCGGGTGGGGCGCACCGGTCTATGCAAAGCTTGACGCAGATCTCGCCGGAGCCATGATGAGCATCAATGCGGTGAAGGCTATCGAGATTGGTTCCGGGTTCTGTTCTGTGACACAGAGAGGGTCAGAGCATGGGGACGAGCTGACTCCGGAAGGGTTTCTGACCAATCATGCAGGCGGAATTCTCGGCGGTATTTCGACGGGGCAGGATATTGTCGTTACGATTGGGATTAAGCCAACTTCAAGCATCCGTGTCCCACGTCGATCGATCGACAAGCAGGGCAACCCTGTTACGGTTGAGACGAATGGTCGGCACGATCCCTGCGTCGGCATTCGAGCCACACCGATTGCCGAAGCCATGATGGCACTCGTACTCATGGACCATGCATTGCTCCACCGCGCGCAGAATACCGATGTGTCGACAAAGACTCCGAGGATCGCCGGCTCCGTGAAACGAACGGCCTCTGCCGGGAAAAAGAAATCCTCAACAAAAATCAATCCCGATCCTGCCGAAGCATAGCGTCGCTTTCACGGGAAACCACATGCACCTCTCGGATGAACACCTCGCTCAGCTTTCTGAAGCCAAGCGTCTTCTTGAGAATCC
>DATNCR010000269.1:0-3466 GCA_035607135.1 Nitrospiraceae bacterium | reverse complement strand
TGTGGGATCGAGCCGACGGTGGACATGAATCCGATTCTGCTGAAGCCCGAATCTGACTCGCGCGCTCAGGTGGTGGTGAGAGGCAAGGTCTACGAGGCGTTGGATGCGCTCGCATATTTTGACCGCAAAGAGGCGCTGTGTACGATTGTTCGAGACTGCTATACGCGATTGGCTTGTGAGTACGAATGTGTGGTGATCGAAGGGGCGGGTAGTGCTGCGGAAATCAATCTTCGCGATCGGGACATCGTGAACTGGCCTGTTGTCGAGTTGGCCGGTGCGTCCGTCGTCTTAGTGGCGGATATCGATCGAGGCGGGGTCTTTGCGCAGATTATTGGGACGCTGGACTTGTTGGCGCCCCATGAACGGCAGCGCGTGTGCGGCGTGATTGTGAATAAGTTCCGCGGCGATCGTCACCTGTTTGAAGACGGTGTCCGAATGCTTGAGACACGTACAGGCCTGCCAGTGTTGGGCGTCGTTCCCTTTCTTCGTGATCTTCGATTGGATCAAGAGGATAGCCTCGACCTCGCTCGTTCCCGGTCGGTTCAATTCAAGCCGGACCTCATCAATGTGGTCGTGGTCCTGTTACCCCGCATGAGCAACTTCACCGATTTCAATGCACTAGCTGCGGAGAAGGATGTCGCCCTTCGGTTTGCCGATTCGCCGGATGATCTGCAAGGGGCCGACCTGGTGATTCTTCCCGGAAGCAAGAATACCTTGGAAGATCTCGATTATCTTGTGAATACAGGATTCCCCGTTGTCTTGGAGGCCCATGTGGGGAGAAAGGGTGAGTTAGTTGGAATCTGCGCTGGGTATCAGATGCTTGGCCGAGAGATCTCCGATCCCAAGGGATTGGAGCGGGGAGGAACCTCAAAAGGATTGGGCTTTCTCGATGTGATGACGGAGCTCGACGCACCAAAGATCTGCCGGCAAGTTCGTGCCACATCGCTGCTTCATGGCATAGAACAACAGGCCCAAGTCTCTGGCTACGAAATCCACATGGGGCGCACGAGCCGGGAAACTGGCAACCCATGTTTTCACGTTGACTCATCTGAAATCTGGGGATCCCACGCGAAGGGTGATGAGGGCGCTGCCAGTGCGAGCGGTCTTGTCTGGGGCACCAGCATTCATGGGCTATTCGATCAGGCTGGGTTTCGCAGGGGCTGGTTGAATCGCGCACGTGCCAGGAAAGGACTCCCGCCGGTTTCGCTGCATGCTTCCGAGCTCGTCACGACCCAGCTGCGTGCTGAGCTCGATCGCTGGGCTGATCACATTGAGCAACATGTCAACATGGATGCGATTTATGCTGTGTTAGAAGGTCGATGAAGAGAGGAGTCCGGATATACGTGATGCTTCAGGATGCCAGCCAATGGCAGCGGAATGTGAAGATCTTATGGCAACGGGATTCGAAGGGTACGTGATTTGTGCCTTCGAATCCCGTCTTCATTCCAACCTGGCTGTACACCAGACACGATCTATTCGTGAATCATCGGAGCGTTCTTCGTTGATGGCATTCCGTTTACAATATTGATTCTGCCATCTGCCCGAGCCTGGGTTGCAGGCTTCTTGTCCAAATTGACACTTCGGCTCTATGCTGCGGCCTTCATCTTACCACTACCTTGTAGAGTCTTCTGTAGTCGATTGAGTGCATCTGCCAGCTGACCAATTTCATCATTCCGATCGATGTTGGCCGGGGTCGTCAAATCTCCTTTATTGATTCGTTCCGTAACCCCCTTTAGTTCGGCGAGTGGCCTACTGATGCTGCGTCCGATTGAATAGACGAACAGCGCCGCGAAAACAACGCTGATGCCGACGGCGCCTAGCGAAGCTGCCCGGCGTTGATTGAAGTTACCTATGCGGATTGCGAGCAGTTCATCAAGAACGCCCATCGTGACGTCGTACATTGCATAATTGGACTCAAGAGTCTTCAATCCTTCCGCGCTGATGGTTTTCAGGTCGAGTTTTGCAAATTCACTTGGTCCGGCCTCTAAGATTTGGCGCCGAATCATATCGTCGTATGCCTTCACGGCTTCGAGGTGTGTACGGAGGGGAAGGGAGAGCTTGGTGCGCAAAGAAGGATTCTGAGTAATGGAAGTTTGCAATCCGGTATTTACCCGTTCCATTGTCGGCTCGATCCTTGCCAAGAGGAAGGATATAAGCTGTTTCTTTGGTTCCGAGTTCTCACGAGTGAGAATGATGTCGGAGACGTGTCCGTTGACCTGAGAGATCAATTGCCCAAGTGTGGGTAAATTGAGGATGACGTTGTCCATGGCATAGTAACTGTCCAGGTCGGGGTCCAAGATGAGATTCGAGGTATCTCCGGCCTGGATGATGAGAGGGAGGATCGACTTACCGACGATATCGTCATAAGCCGAGTTGATACTTTCAGGTTTGGCATTGCTGGAACTGCGAAGAATTAAGGATTTTGTCGTGGACCATTTCTCCACCAGCCCGGCAAGGCCGTGCGTCGTCTTTAATTCTTTTCCGTATCGACCATCCTGCTCTTGAGCCGAACGAATATCCTGTTCGATCTGCTTCTCCAGGGCGGAGGCGTCAGTTGATCCGTTAAGAAATGCGACCTGATGCTTCTGGATGTCATGAAGCAGGTGCCGAACGGGTGTGATGTATTCGACACCCTTGCGTTCTTGCGAGCCGAATTCGATCGCGATGTTTTGCTCCTTGACGAGTAAGAACAACAGCACGGCGACCGGTAGGCTGAACACGATTCCGAGTAATATGAGTTTACGTGCGACCGTCAGGTTCCGAAACATAGGGTACCTCCTAGTGAAGACCGATCTCTGAAATGTATTCTTAGGCGATCAATATCTGCGGTTACCTGCCATGCCCAAAGCGGGTCCTTCGATTCTCCAAATTAACCTACTGAAGCTTTCAGGGAGCATCATAGTGGTCAATACATAAGCGCTCATTCAGGTTTAGCAGAGGTTTGGGGTTTGTCAAGAAACGGATTCAACTGACAGGGCAAGAAATCTCTTGTCACCGTGCGGAAACGTGAATCCAATTCTACGAGTATACGGACGATGGGCCTGTCAGACGGATGTGTCGTCGAACGATGAGCCGGTCGGAAGGAGTCCAAATTTTGGCTACGATGCACAACTGTGCACAAATGAGTAGATGTTGGCCAGGTTTGTGATAATCGATAGCGTTTACGTCAATGGCTGTTGATTTCACAGCCTTTGTGCATATGAACCGGTGAGATGGGAAATCGGTTGTCCTTTCAAGTTCTTGTACCGGCACGTAAGTTGCTGGAGTCCGGCGTGAGACGTGTGCCGGGGCGGATGATGAGGTGTTCGTCACGACTCAACGGAGCTATGACGGCATGAGATTCATGCGGTGTCAAAATTCTCGATTCGCTTGCTAATGGCCAATGACCGGCTACACTCAAGCTTGCGTGACGATAATTCATTCTTAGGAATGCAACGAACAGGGAACGTATTGACCCGATGGAGGC
>DATNCR010000256.1:0-4947 GCA_035607135.1 Nitrospiraceae bacterium | reverse complement strand
ATGCTCTACGACAACGCTCTCCTGGCCCGAACCTATTTAGAAGCCTATCAGGTGACGAAGCAGACTTCCTATCGCCAAGTCACGACGGACGTGCTTGACTATGTTCTCAGGGAGATGACCGATCCTGCCGGAGGATTTTATTCGGCAACGGATGCAGACTCAGAAGGGGTTGAAGGAAAGTTTTTCGTCTGGACGCCGACGGAGATCCAGACCGTGCTGCAGAATTCAGAAGATACCCGGCAATTCTGTGCCTGTTACGATATTACCGATCCTGGGAATTGGGAACATCGGAGTATCCCGAATCGACTGCGTCCTATCGAAGTCGTGTCTAAGGAATTGAACCTTACCCTCGATGAACTGTATGAGACGATCCACCGCGTGCGTCCCCTCCTCTATCGCGCCCGTCAAGAACGAGTCCCGCCCGGGCTCGACGACAAGGTTATTACGGCTTGGAACGGTATGATGATCTCGGCAATGGCCGAGGCAGGCCGGGTTTTCGGGAGCAACCGTTACATCGACGGGGCCATGAGAGCGGCAGATTTTCTCTTGTCGGTGCATCGGACTTCGCAGGGGATGCTGCTCCGCACATCGCGACAGGGCCGAGCCCATCTCGACGGGGTACTGGAGGACTATGCCTATCTGGCAGAAGGATTGATCGATCTCTATGAAGCCAGTGGACAGGAACGCTATCTCACGGCGGCGCTCCAATTCGGAGAACGGATGGTCGACTCATTTCGGGATGAAGAGCAGGGGGGATTCTACACCACCGCAAAGACGCATGAAGTGTTGATCATCCGGGCCCGTGAGGGCGCGGATGGTGCGACGCCCAGTGGTAACGCCGTGGCGGTCTCAGCCCTTGCCAGACTCTCATTTCACTATGATCGCCATGACCTGCGTGAGGCCGCGATCGGCGGGATTCGCGCCTATGGTCGCCAGATAGCCCGGTATCCAAGAGCCTTTTCCAAAAGTCTTTCAACGGTAGGTCTGTTAGCAGAAGGGCCGATTGAATTGGCTTTTGTCGGGGTGCCCAACGATCCCGGGTTGGAGGGATTGCAACTAGCGGTGCGAGAAGAGTTCTTACCGTATCGTGTGATTGCCTCAAGCGATGGAATGGGCACGCAGTCGGGGCATCCTCTGCTGGTCGGCAAAGGGTTGGTGGAAGGAAAAGCGGCCCTCTATATCTGCCGGAACTTTTCCTGTCAACGTCCACTCACCGATCCACGCGAAGTCGCCGAGTCGCTTCGTTCGGTGCCGCGACGATCGGATCAGACGACACAACAAACACTGTTGCAAGGAACGGCACTCTCTGGGTCTGCTAGTCCAGAGGGTACAGCCAAGTATGCCGCGCGTATCGTGAGTCGGTCACGTCATGATGGCCACATGGAACATGGGTATGGTCAATTTGGCAATAGCGGGTGGACAACGTCTCGACTCGGGTTCGGAACCTATCGGGTCGACACGAGGGACATCGAGCATAGAGATGCGCTGAAGAAGGCCCTGCGAGAAGGAGTAAACCTGATCGACACGTCGACCAATTACATGGATGGCGACAGTGAACGCTTGGTCGGCTCGGTATTAGGTGAGTTGATCAAGAATGGTGAGCTGATACGTGAAGAGGTGATCATTGTCTCGAAGATCGGATATGTGCAAGGGGACAACTTGAAACAGGCGGAGGCGCGGGAGAGGACCGGGCGTCATTACCCTGACATGGTCAAATACGGGGAAGGCATCTGGCATTGTATTCACCCGGAGTATCTGGCCGATCAGCTTACCCTATCACTGGATCGACTTGGATTGGCTACGCTCGATGTCTGTTTGCTGCATAATCCAGAATACTTTCTTTCCGAGGCCGCGCATCATGAAGGCGGAGATCTCGCACGGTCGCGAGATACATTTTATCGCCGGATTGAACAGGCCTTTACGTATTTTGAGTCACAAGTGACTGCCGGGCGCATTCAGTATTACGGCGTATCATCAAATACAGTCATGGCAGATCCATTGAATGCAGAGGCCACGTCGCTCTCTCGCATGTACGCTGCAGCGCGAGCTGCCGCTGCGGCACAAGGCACAGATCATCACCACTTCATGGTGCTGCAATGTCCTATGAATCTCTACGAGGCAGGCGCGTTGGTGACGCCCAATACTGGGTTGGATCAGCGAGAAACAATGTTGGAAGTTGCACAACGCGAAGGGATTGCGGTACTCGTCAATCGTCCCCTCAACGCCATGCCGACGAAAACAAGCGGCGTGGTTCGTTTAGCGGATGTTCCACTCGAAGGCGATCGAGTGGATTTTGATCGGCAATGTCTGGTGGTCGGAGCGCTTGAAGAAGAGTATCGCACTGCAATAGCTTCGGCCCTTCAGCATGATGGTCAAGGTATGGCGCCGGCCGACTTCTTCACTTGGGCCGTTGAGTTGCCGCGAGTGCGGCCTCAGATCCAGGGGCTGGAACACTGGGAGCAGATCGAGCGACAGATGATTGCCCCACAAGTGAATCAAGTGGTGCAGGTGCTTTCGCGGAATTTGACTGGAACGGCTGCAGAACAGTGGGAGACCTGGCGGGACCGCTATGTGCCCCAGTTACTCACCCTGTTGCGCGGACTCCGCAGGGAAGCCACCGAACGCAGTCGCGCGAAAACCTCCGCCTTATCGAGGACCCTCAATCCTCTGTTGCCCGACGCGAGGCGAAAAGAATCACTGTCACGAAAAGCGTTGTGGATTTTGGCCAGCACACCGGGGGTTGCTTGTGTGTTGAATGGAATGCGCTCTCCGGCCTATGTCGACGATTCTCTTGCGATTATGGGATGGGAACCGATGATCGGAGTCCGGCATGTATTCGAAATCATGGCACAACGGGAAACTTCTCCACCATAAATCTGCCGTATCCGTACTCGCTATTTGCGGCTGCCGATACGCTGGTTGAAACTTTCAATGGCGCTGCCGAGCCAAGACCCACTGGCCCCCTCCCGTCGTTCGTTTTTGGATGGGTCTTTCTGCCTCGATAAAAGTTCTTTGGCTCGATAGGCGGCATCTTTAAACCCTGGATTCATTTGAGCGATACGACGGTATAGTGTTGCTGCTTCTCCTATTTCCCCGACCGATTCAAGAGTTCGTGCTAGGAAATACTGGACATCGATAGCCTCCTTCCTAGATGCCAACTGATCGCTCAGCGCCGCGCGGAACGCGTGAATCGCCGCCCGATGGTTTCCCATCGACTTATAGCAGAGCCCAATCTGTGCCTGTGCCTTCAGTAGGTAGGACGGGCTCTCTCCCGCCAGTTCGAGCATATCGATCGCTTCTTTTAATAGCCCTTCCTTCCTCATCGCAACCCCCTTGTCATAGAAGGATTCGGGTGAGCCTACCGGGTGTTTCGCGTTGATTCTTGGAGGCAGACTTGCCGACAGCGGTGAGAATGTGGTGGGCTGCGGAGGGATGCTATCGATTTCGGCGGCGTCTTCGGGAGCACTGGCCAAGGCACGCAGTTCCTCTCGTCCCAGAAGCGGGAGAATTCCCCCTTTACATCGATCGAAAGCGGCCTGAGCGACGAGCTTGGAAGTAATGACCCGAGCCTGTTCGGCAAACCCATAGGTCAGCGCAACGTCACTTACCTGATTAATGAGACGAGGAGTCCCTTTCGTTAAGCGATGTACCAGGGCACAGGCTTGATTCGTGAACAAAGAAGGATGCCCACCGGCAATCTGTAACCGATGACGAATGTATTGCCCCGTCTCCGCCTCCGAGAGTGGTTCCAGGTGGGAGTCAACGACAATCCGTTGGGCAAACTGGGTCATGTCGATCCGCTGTAGTAACGTGTGGAGATCAGGCTGCCCGGAGAGGATGATCTGTAGCTTCAACGTTCTTCCATCATTTAAGTTGGACAGAAGTCGCAATTCTTCGAGCAATTCAGCACCAAGACTCTGAGCTTCGTCGATAATAAGAATGACCCGTCGATGCTGTTTGGACGTTTGAATCAAAAACTCCGAGAAGATGTGATAGGCCTCAACCGGGTCGAGTCGCTTTTTGCTCAACCCGAGGGAAAGCAGAATCCATGGCAAGAGATGTTCAATGTCGTAGCGCGCGTTCGTGACAAGACCGATCGAATGCTTCTCTCCGTGTTCTGAAATAAGCTTCTGTAAGAGCGACGTCTTGCCCATCCCCGGATCGCCGGTGAGTACCATAAACGGCGCCTCGTTGATGAGGCCATACTCCAAGATACTGTAGGCCGCTCTATGCGTCGAGCCAGGATACAGAAAGTCGCTATCCGGTAAGAGCGCAAAGGGTTTGGTCCGAAGATTGTAAAACGTTTCGTACATTGAGTATTCGCCCTCCTATAGGAATCATCCGAAATCTAATGTGCGAGTAGTTTTCGCATGCCGGCTGGCGTTGTGGCCCTTTGCCCAGCCTTGTTCAGCACAGTTCCCAACACAGGACGGGAATTCTTCACCAGTGACATGGCGCGCTGGACCTCCTCCGCCGTCGTTTTCCCCTCCTCCACGACGAGGAGAAGCGCGTCTATGTATGGTGAGAACGCCAGGACATCTGCTGTGTGAAGCAACGGCGGTAGATCGAAAATGACGATCCGCGAGGGATAACGATGTTTGAATTCTTCGACCAACGACACCATCTTCGGCGACGTGAGAATCTCAGTTGAATTCGAAATCGCCCGACCCCCGGGCAGTACCACGAAACGACCGATTCCTGGATGGACCAGCAAGTCCTCGACCGGCTGGTTGTCCAACAAGTAGTCGGCGAGACCGGGGCAGTCTTGTAGGCCGAATACATCGTGGATACTGGGATTGCGGAGATTCGCATCGACAAGCAGCACTGTCTGCGTGGTTTCCATGGCAAGACTCACGGCAAGATTCACGGCAGTCAAGGTCTTGCCTTCAGCATGGCCCGGGCTGGTGACGCCCAACACATTCCAGTTATTTTCTCGAAGCCGTTGCA